>JABHDF010000055.1 GCA_018673175.1 Rhodobiaceae bacterium
CAGCATAAAGCTTTTGGCAGCAGAATCAAATCAGCTTAGGTTTTTAAGGGTAAGTTTAACAATCGAAAGGAGGTGATCCATTGTCTATTATTCGGAAGCATTTGAGGTTTCAAAACCAGCGTGGAATTAGGAATGTGGAGCAGCCTTCGCTGTCCAAGGACGCGCAAAAATAACTGGGTTTGACCTTAAATCTAACCAGATTACAAATCGGAGGGCGTCGGCTATAGGCAGGCGCCCTTTTTGGTTTTATAAACACCTATGACCCTTTTTCTCGGAATTGATTTAGGCGCCAGCAGCGTCAAGGCTTGCCTGCTTTATGCAGATGGCAAATCCGTGGAACGCCGCGCCTTGGTGCGCGCCAGGGTTCAAACCCATCACTTCAAAGCCAGCCATCACATCAAAGCCAGCCATAGCGAACAAGACCCCGCCGATTGGCGCCAAGCCATGGCCCGTGCGCTGGCACAGTTAAACGAGACCCACGCAAGCGACATGGCGAAGCTTCAAGGCATTAGCTTTTCCGGTGGCGCCCATATTGGTGTGTTGTGCGATGCCAAGGGCCAGCCTTTGCGCGGCGCCATTATGTGGGACGACCAACGCGCTGCGACCATCGCGGCTGAGCTAGCAGACAAAGGCACGGTCGAGGCCCTAACGGGCAATCGTCCAAATGCCACATGGACGCTGCCTCAGCTTATCTGGCTCGGCCAACATGAGCCCGCGGTATTGGCCAAAACCGAAAGATTATATTTCGCCAAAGACTGGCTGCGCGCCCAACTAACAGACGACTTTTCCAGCGATGCCACCGAAGCTGTGGGCTCCATGATGGCCGATAAAAACGGCGCTTGGCACCCCGAGTTGCAAGCGATGAGCGGCCTAGCCGAAGCCACCTTTGCCCCGCTTCTGGCTCCCACAGACAAAGCCGGCGACGTAACCCCCGCCAGCGCGCGCGCATTCGGCTTGCCCGAAGGCGTGCCCGTCTATCAAGGCGCTATCGACACCTCGATGGAATGGCTCTGTGCGGGCGAGCAAAGCGACGATATGGGCAGCCTAAAATTAGCCTCCGCCGGTGTGGTGGCTTTCACCAGCGCCAAACCCACTAGCTTTGCGCCCGTCTCTTTCTATCCCCATATTGTGCCGCGCTTGCACTATCACGCGGCCGGCATGAGCGATTGCATGGGCGCCATCGACTGGGTGCGCCAAACCCTAACGCCCCAGCTCGGCCCATCCGAGTTTACCCAAGCCGCCAGCCAAGCGCCCATGGGGGCGGATGGATTGTTGTTCTACCCCTATCTATCGGGCGCCCGAGCGCCATTTTGGGATGCCAGCTTAAGCGCCCAAATGCATGGCCTAACGCGCGGCCATAGCAGCAGCGCCATCGCCCGTGCGGCCTATGAGGGCGTCGGCCATGTGCTAACCGCTATCTGGCAAGACATGACGCAGCGGTTGGGCCAAACACCGACAAGCCTCAGCGTCTTGGGGGGCGGGTCGCAGGCCGCGTTTTTTTGCCAAATCTTAGCCGATATGCTGAACGTCGAGCTTCGCGCCGGAAGCGAGAGTGATTGTGCTTTTGCCACGGCGCTTTTGGCAGCCACCTCGCAAGGTGTTTTGGATACTGTGAGCCAAGCCGCACATGTGGCCTATCAGCCCAGCGCACAATTTACCCCTGACAAAGAAGCCCATGCGGGTTACGCTCTTCTTCATGAAAATTTTATGTCTCGGCACCGTGTGTCAGGCGACAAAAGCTAGGTAAGGACGACCCCATGGAAAACCGGATTCAGTATCGCGTAGAGAACCACATTGCCCATGTGCATCTTATTCGCGCCGACAAAATGAACGCGCTTGATGCCGAGATGATGGATGCCCTCATCGAAGCGGGCGAACGGGTCAAAGCCGATGCAAGCCTTCGCGCTGTGGTTCTTTCTGGCGAAGGTCGCGCGTTTTGCGCAGGTCTCGATATGGGTAATTTTGCAGCCATGGCTGACGGCGGCGATGCTGGCGTAAGCGGCAATAGCAAACAACGCCAACCCTTAGCCGCCCGCAGCCACGGCCTTGCCAATCGGCCCCAAAAGGTCGCTTTCACGTGGCGCGAAGTGCAAGTCCCCGTCATCGCGGCAGCGCAGGGCTTTGCCTTGGGCGGCGGATTTCAAGTGTTTATGGGCGCCGATATGCGCTACGCCGCACCGGGCACAAAATTCTCCATCATGGAATCGCGCTGGGGACTGGTTCCCGATATGGGCACCACCCATGTGATGGCGCGTTTGGCGCGCGAAGACATTGTCAAAGAATTGGCCATGACAGCGCGTATTTTTGAAGCCGAAGAGGCGTATGAATATGGCTTTCTAACGCGCGTTTGCGACGACCCAATTGCGGCCGCTTTCGAAACCGCCACGGCCATTGCCACGCGCAATCCCGACGCCATCCGCGCGACCAAACAGTTGTTCAACGAGCCAGCCGACCGATTTGTCGCCGAAACATTGATGCTGGAAAGCGTATTGCAAGATGAAATTATCGGCTCGCCCAATCAGGTCGAAGCCGTGAAGGCCGAGCTAGAAGGTCGCGCCGCGGTATTTACCGACGTGGCAGCCCCAAAAGCGGCTGAATAAACCCGCTTAGCCTGCCCAAATACCGCCCATCCGGTCGATCAGCCAATAGACCGATATGCCGCCGATGAGAACAATCGGCACTTGCTCCAGCAAGGGATAGCGCGCAACCGGCTTAACCAAAAGCCGACCCGCCACGAGCGCCACCGCCACAACCATCAATTGACCGACCTCAAGGCCGATATTAAACAGCGCCAAGGCAGGCAGTGCCAAATCGCGCGGCAGGCCGATATCGCCCAAAACGCCCGCAAAACCGAAGCCGTGCAAAAGCCCGAACCCAAAGGCCACGAGTTGGGGATAGCGTGTGGCGAGTTTCGATCGGTCCGCCTCTGGTGTCATCAATTCAACGGCGAGGAATAAAATCGACAGGGCGATAATCGCCTCCACCACCGCCGAGGGGGCGGTGAGCGAGCCGAGCATAGATAGCGCCAAGGTAAGCGAATGCGCCAAAGTAAAGGCGGTGATGACATAGACCAAGCTGCGTAGGCTACGCACCAAAAGCACCAAGCCCACAACGAAAAGAATATGATCGACCCCCGAGAGCAAATGCTCCACGCCGAGACCAAAGTAAGCCGACAGGCCCTCGCCGCCACCGCTGAATGTCTGCACAGGCGCCTCGGCCGTGAGGCGCAAATTGGTGGTGCTATCGTCGAGCCCGCGCATCAGAACAAACACATCGGTGATGGTTTTTTGTAACCCCTCCACTCCCAATGGTTGTCCCAGTAAGCCGCCAGCGCAGGCCAATTGAAACCGCTCAATCAGCACGCCAGGGCGGCGCTGCATTTTACTGCCGCCCAACCTTTCGCAAACTTCAGGAAACACCGGCCGTAAGCCCAGTCCCGCCACTTCATAGCGACTGGTATCGCGAACCGGCTGTTTCCAAATCACCTGATAGGTATCGGGCGCGGTCTCGCTTATTTCAATATAGCCGGGGCGCACTTCATGGGCTTGCGCGGGCGCCAGCAGCCCCAGGCTGGCCCAAAGCAAGCCAAAGAGGAGAGAAAACAATCGTGCCATCACGGCGCTTCTACCGGAACCAGCTCAATTTCATAGCCCGCCCGCAGCTCTCGCCAGGCTTCCAATTTGGCAACCCGGGCCTGTTCATTGGCCCAGTCTCTGGCCAGTTTTTCGGCGATGGCCTCAAACCGTGCAGCACGGATTTCATAGCGCGTATCCACGGCAACCAAATGCCAACCATAGGCCGATCGCACAGGGCCGACCCAGCCGTTCGCGGGAGTTGCGGTTTTGCCATCAAACATTGTGGCGGCAAAATCAGCGCCCATAATTTGCGACATCTCTAACTGGTCTTGGCTTGTATAAGCTCGGTTCAACATAAACGGTTGGCCTAGCGAGCGCCAATTTTTGGCTTCCATGCCCTGCACTCGCGTCAGTAACGCACGGGCTTCAGCCTCGTCGCTGGCATAAATATGGCGCCAGGTTAATTTGACAGGCGTGTCATAGGCCGCGCGGTTTTGTTCAAACCATTTTTGCAAGCCCGCTTTATCGGGCAGCTCTGGTGGATTGTTTTCATCTAGAAAAAACTCAACTTTTTGCGCCAAACGACGACGGATAATCACATCCTCATCATCCAAGCCGAGGCGTCTGGCTTCGCGAACTAAAATTTCTTCGCGAATATAGCCTTCCACCAGAGCATCTAATTCTTGCGCATTGGGGCGGCGTTTGGTCTGGCCTTCCCATTGTGCCACGAGTTTTTCAACCAAAGGCAAATCAATCAGAATGCGGTTTTCCAAGCGCCTCTCGCTGGCATAGTCGATGGCAAATAGCCCAAGCCCCAAGGCGACGAACCAGACCAGTCGGTCGCGCAAGAGAGAACCTAATTTTTGTTTCATGCGTGTCTTATTAAATCCTAGTGCTCAAGCCAGATGGGAGACGACCAAACGCGTTCTTGGATGGTTTTCGCCAAAGATGGGTTTGGCAAGCTGTCCGCCCGAACGGCATCCCATGTCGACCAGCGGCAAGTTGGATTTTCGATACCCCGCACATAATAGAAGGCGTTTTCGCCCGCTGTGCTTTGCGGATCCTGCCAATGGGCTTTCAACTCATCGGCACCTGTATCGGCGCTATAGGCACAAGTTTTCGTATCCACGACAGCATTATTGTCTGGGCAACGATTGGTGCTGGCCTCGACCGAGGCGCCGCCAGCACAAGCGACATCGTAAATTTTCTCATGCGCTTTGCCTTCGCCATCGACCCAACCTTTAACAATTTGCAACCGCTGCAAGGGCGCGCTGCCCGGGTCGCGGGTGGCCCATACCAAGAAGTCTGGGCTTTTGCCTTCGCGGGCTTTCAAGTCTGCGCCCATAGGAACCCCGCGCTGATAGGCTTTTTTAACCAATTGCGCGTCGTCGAGCCATTTGGCTTGCAGGCCGTAGCCAGCAAACATGCGAACCCGCATGCGGGGGCCACTGGTGCCGAAAGTTTCTTTGCGGCGCATGGCATCAAAAATCGAGCCACGGGTGTTCTCATCGGCCCAAACGCCTGCCAGACCCGAAGCGCCCCAGCTCGACCATTGCATTTGCAAAAAGCCAGGGGCCGGATTTTTAGGCGGATTGCCGGTGCGGGCGCCCTCTATCGTATTGGCTTGAATCCACCAATTGCGCATACGGAAAATTTGCGCGCCCAAACGTTGCGTCCAGCTCAGACGCACCGCCCCACGTAAGCGGCCATTGGCATCGACCAGACCGATTTTCGACCAATAGTCATATTCATCAAATGCGCCCGCCGACACATGCGTGTCAGAAGCCGAAATCAGACCAAATTTATACGGGTTGCCTTTGCCGCGAGCCTGCATTTGCAGACCGCGTTTATAGGCATCGCGAATGTAAGAGCCTTGCACCCGGCTTGGCGCCCATGTGGCGATTTGATAGGGCATAATTTCAAAAGCGGCAAACTCATCGTTCGGGCTTTGCATGGGGTGGACTTCGGAGGTGCCTTTCACTTGGCTAATTTCCACCAAAGGCTCATTGCGCATGCGAAGCTCGCTATAGGCTTTGTCAATCGGGGCGCCATCATAGGTCACATCGTCGAACATATAGCCATCGGAACCGTTCGAGTTGTGCGGAATGGCAATCGAGTCCATGCCGCGCGCGCGCACGCTATCCATCCACCGCCAGAGGTTCTCTGGGTTTTTGGAGATAAGGCGAGAAAACGGCTCGGCCGGCGCATCGCCACGGAACAAAACATTGCGGTGCAAGTTTTCAAACGTGTTTTGCGAGGAGGTGTATTCATAGCCAATCATCGCGGTAAATTTGCCCGGATCATTGTGCCGGTTGGCCGATTGTTTAATGTCTTCCCACGTCGAGCGTACGATATCCATATCCAAGAGATCGTCTTCTACTTGCTGGCCAATATAAGGCATCATGGCCCCAAAGGCGCCGCGGCGTTCCGAAGCTGACTTGGCATTGCGAAGGCCACTGGCAACCGGGTGTTGGCTCACTTTCGTGGTTTCATCAAACATAGCTGGCACCATGCCCAAATACATAGCGTGGTCGGTCACGGCCTGAAAATCAAGCGGCACACGCATTTTCATCTCAAAACCAGACGGGTGCGTAATGGCTTTGCCTTTGGCAAATTCATAAGCCGCATCTGGGCCGTTGCGATTGCCGAAAATAAACGCATCAAAAGACAAGTTGGTATGCAGATGGGTTTCCCCAAATAAAGCTTTGCGGTCTTCCGGGGCCGCTTGTGCGGCAAGCGGGGCAAAGAGTAAAGCGGCGGTGAGCCAAGTGCGAATGGTCATGAAAATCTCCCTAACTGGCAAGAGTTTGCCTCAAGCCAGTGCGAAAAACAAGGCGCCATAGCGCCAGAGATTGACCTTTGTCGCGCAACCGATAAGCTGGCGAGAATGGGAGACATTATGTATCAGACTATCTATCAAGAGTGGCAAAACCGCCCGCAGGCGTTTTGGCAAGCCCAAGCCACGCGTGTGAGCTGGGATACCCCTCCCCAAACCATTTTTGAGGCCAATAAAACCGGCGATCGTTGGTATGTCGATGGCACGTTGAACACCTGCTTTAATTGCGTCGACCGCCACGTGCAAAGCGGTCACGGCGAGCGCATCGCCTTTATCCATGACAGCCCGCTGACCGGGCGCGTGAGCAAACTCAGCTACGCAGACTTGCTGGACCGCGTCGAGTTGGTGGCGGGCATGCTGGCCGACCACGGCGTAGAAAAAGGCGACCGCGTGATTATTTACATGCCGATGATTACCGAGACCGCGATTGCCGCTTTGGCGTGCGCGCGCTTAGGTGCGGTGCATTCGATTGTCTTTGGCGGGTTTGCCGCGGCCGAGCTGGCCACACGCCTCGATGATGCCAAGCCAAAACTCGTCCTTGCCGCCTCTTGCGGGTTAGAGCCGGGCCGCACCATCGCCTATAAGCCCCTGCTCGATGGCGCCATAGAGTTGGCCAGCCATAAGCCGCAAGCCTGCCTTATTTTTCAGCGCCCCGAATGGCAAGCCATGCTGGAAGCTGGGCGCGATTTCGATTGGCAAGCGGGGGAAGACAAAGCGCGCGCGCAAAACAACCGCCCGGCTTGCGTTCCCGTGCTGGCCACCGACCCCCTTTATATCCTTTATACGTCTGGCACGACCGGCGTGCCCAAAGGCGTGGTGCGCGATACGGGCGGGCATTTGGTCTCTTTATCTTGGGCAATGGAAAACATTTACGCCATCGGCGCGGGCGATGTGTTCTGGTCGGCGTCTGATTTTGGCTGGGTTGTGGGCCATAGTTTTATTCTCTATGGGCCGATATGCGTTGGCGCCACCAGCGTCATCTATGAAGGCAAGCCCGTTGGCACGCCAGATGCAGGCGCTTTTTGGCGGGTTCTCGCCGAACATAAAGTAAAGGCCTTGTTCACGGCCCCGACCGCCTTTCGGGCGATTAAAAAACAAGACCCCGAAGGCAAGCTGGTTCGCGATTATGATTTGAGCCATTTCGAGACTTTATATTTGGCGGGCGAGCGGGTGGACCCCGACACGATTAATTGGGCCGAAGTCGCGCTCGGCGTGCCCGTGATTGATAATTGGTGGCAAACCGAAACCGGCTGGCCGATTTGTGCCAACCCGCTTGGCATCGAAGCCCTGCCGATTAAAAAAGGCTCGCCTGCCGTAGCCATGCCCGGCTATGAGCTGGCTGTTCTGGGAGAAGATGGCACGCCCGTGGCCGCGCAACAGACGGGAGCCATTGTTCTAAAACTGCCGCTGCCGCCTGGCTGTTTGCCGGGGCTTTGGCAAAATCGCGAAGGCTTTGAAAGCGCCTATTTGCAAGACTACCCGGGCTATTACAAAACCGGCGATGCGGGCTTTCTCGATGAGGATGGCTATCTCTATGTCATGTCGCGCACCGATGACATTATTAATGTCGCGGGCCATCGCTTATCGACGGGCGGCATGGAAGAAGTTTTGGCTGGCCATCCAGACATTGCCGAATGCGCCGTGATGGGCGTCAAAGATGCGCTGAAAGGCGAATTACCCCTCGGGCTTTTGGTGTTTAACGATGGGGTCAACACCCCAGAAGAAGAGATTGTTCAACAATGCATTCAAAAAGTGCGTGATGAAATTGGCCCCGTTGCCTCGTTTAAACTGGCGACCCGTGTGGCCCGTTTGCCGAAGACGCGCTCTGGCAAAATATTGCGTGCCACCATTCGAAAAATTGCCAATGGCGAGGCATGGAATATGCCCGCCACCATTGACGACCCCGTGATTCTCGAGGAGATTAGCGAGCGCTTATTGACGCTTGGCTATCCGCAAACCGAATAAAGGAAACCACTATGACCGACCTGATTACCGTAGACCGCCACGGCGCCACCGCCATTGTTACCCTCAACCGCCCCGAGGCGATGAACGCATTATCGGCGCCCTTGAAAAGCCAATTGGCACAAACCATCGATGCGCTGGAAGCCGATGACGATATTCGCGTGGTGATTTTAACCGGCGCCGGCGAGAAGGCCTTTACGGCGGGGTTGGATTTAAAGGAGCTTGGCGGCAATGCCGATGGCCCAGCCATTGCCATTACGACCAATGATCCGGTGAAATCGATCGGCCGCTTTTCAGGCCCCGTGATTGGCGCCATTAACGGCGTGGCCATTACGGGCGGCTTTGAGATTGCTCTGGCTTGCGATGTGCTTATCGGTACGCCCAACACGCGCTTTGCCGACACCCATGCTCGCGTCGGTATTTTGCCAGGCTGGGGCTTGAGCCAAAAGCTAACCCGCTTGTTGGGGCCCTCGCGCGCCAAAGAGGTTTCGCTTACAGGCAATTTCATCTCGGCTGAGCAAGCCCTAGACTGGGGCTTGATCAATCATGTTGTGGCCCCCGACGCTTTGCTGGACACCGCGCTGAAGCTCGCCAGCGACATGCAATCTTGCGTGCCGGAAACCCTCGTGGCCTATAAAGCCTTAATGAATGATGGCTATGCGCAGAGCTTTGGCGATGGCATGCATTTGGAAGCCAAACGCAGCGGTGCCGCCAACTCCCAAGTCGACGGCCAAGCCATTGAAGCCCGGCGCGAAAACATTCGCCAACGCGGTCAAAATCAAAAATAAACCAAACCCGACAAAGGAAATCATCATGTCTAAATATTCCCGTCAAACCCCAGATACGGCTTCCTTTGTTGGTTGGCGCGCGCCCGATAATATTCGTTGGGCTTTGCGTAATTTCTCTATTTTGCCCAGCGTTATGATACCACGCGGCGACCGCGTTCATCCGCTCCCCAAGGGCCGCTCACAAGACGTTGAAAATTTTACCTATGAGCACAATGGCAAGCGCGTGCGCCTTGGCGATGCCATGAAAGCCGATGCCTTAGATGGCTATCTCGTGGTGCAAAACAACGAGATTATCTATGAGAGTTATTTCGATAACTTCCGCCCGCACGACCACCACCTATGGGCCTCGATGACCAAATCTTTAATCTCGACCGCCTATGGCATTGCCGCCAGCGAACACGGAATAGATGAGACCGCCTCGCCGAGCAAATATTTGCCCGAGCTAGACGCCAGTGTGTTTGCCGAGGTGAGCATTCGCGATACCCTCAACATGGTCACGGCGCTGCATTACACCGAAGACTATGAGGATATGACGCCGGGCAGTGTGCATCTGGAGTATTTCCGTCGCCTGGGCTTTTTCGCAGATTTTGAGCTGCTGGCCATCAACCCTATGCAGAGCGACACGCCGCGCGGCGTGCGCGATATGTTGCCCAAGTTTACCCGCGCCAAGGGCGGCGTGAGCGGCGTTGAATATGAATATCAATCGCCCAATGTCGACGTCATTGGCTGGCTCATTGAACGGGTCACGGGCCAACCGTTAAAAGACTATGTGCGCGATAAAATTTGGGCCCCCTTGGCCACCGAGCATGATGGCGTCTTCACCACCGATGTGGCTTTCGCGCCTATTTCGACAGGCGGGTTTAACTCGACCTTACGAGACGCGGCGCGCTTTGGGCTGATGGCTTTGGGAAATGGTAAATTGGGCGAGGTGCAAATCGCGCCGGCCGATTGGATGGCCGACACTTATGCGCTGACACCAGAAGATTTAGCCGCGGGGCAAGCTGGCATAAACACCGACCCCGACCACCCGAAATATATTCCGGGCTTTACCGGCTATCGCAGCTTCTGGTGGAACTTTGACACGACCCAAGGCGAACGCTTGGCAATGGGCGTGCATGGCCAAGTGATTTACGTCAATCAGGCGAAAAACCTTGTGATTGCGACCTTCGCCAGCCCAGACCAAACCGCCAATATGCTGCGCCAAAGCTTCAAGCAAATGCTGGCCGGAACGCGAGCTTTGGCCGCCAGCCTTTAAACTCGAGCCGTCTAAAACCGAACCACTATTTGGTGAATTTAAGCCCGCTATCGCGCAGGGCGCCAAATTTCACCAGAAAGATATCGGCGATATAGTTTTGATACATAACCCAAGGCTTAATGCTGCCTTGTTTTGGCAGTTCTGCTGATTTGCGAGTGATGTAACCCGACGAGAAATCAAGCAAAGGTTCGAACTCAACATCGGCCATATCGGGTGTTGGCATGGCACGACCCAGACCTTTTTTGTCCATATAATTGACCATGCGCGACAAATAGCGCGAGGTCAGGTCACAGCGCAGCGTCCAAGAGGCATTGGTGTAACCAAAAGAAGCCACAAGATTTGGAATGCCCGAATACATCATGCCTTTATAGTTCAACAAATTGCCAGGCTCGACCGCTTCGCCATCGACGCTCACTTGGATATTGCCTAGGAAATTCAAATCAAGACCGGTCGCGGAAACCACAACGTCCGCCTCTAGGGTCTCGCCAGATTTCAACTCAATACCCTTTTTCGTAAAACGCTCAATATGGTCGGTGACAATATCGGCTTTGCCGTCGCAGATGGAGGTGAAAAAATCTCCATCGGGCGCCAAACAAACGCGCTGATCCCAAGGGTTATATTTCGGCGTCAGATGCTTCTTGATATCAAAGCCCTCGGGCAGCAAATCTGGCAATTCATCCAAGAGACGTTTTTTCACGGCGTCGGGATATTTGCGGCACATCCAAAAGAAGAAACGCCCCATCAGAACATTTTTCCAACGCGTCAGCCCATAGGCCATCATCGCTGGCAAAAACTTGCGGGTAAAATTGGCAAAGCCGTCTTCAGCTGGGCGCGCTACAATATAAGTTGGCGAGCGCTGCAACATCGTAACTTGCGAGGCTTCGCGCGCCATGGCTGGCACCAAAGTGACCGCCGTTGCGCCAGACCCGATGACAACAACTTTCTTGCCCTCATAGTTCAGACCCTCTGGCCAGAATTGAGGATGCACAATATCGCCCGCAAAGGTGTCGGCGCCTTCGAAGTCCGGCTGATATCCTTGGTCATAATTATAATAGCCGGCACAGCTATGAATGAATTTACAGCTTTGGATGTGCTGTTCGCCCGTCGCTTTATCTTCGATGGTCACAAACCATTTGCTTTCGGGCGTCGACCATTTGGCCTCCAACACTTTTTTGCCAAAGCGGATGCTCTCGTCTATTTTGCCGTCGTTCACGGCGCCTTTGAGATAGTCCATAATGGCGGGCGCATCCGCAATGGCCTTTGCTTGTTTCCAAGGGCGAAACGAAAAACCCAAAGTATACATATCACTGTCAGAGCGAACGCCTGGGTATTTGAAAAGGTTCCATGTTCCGCCAATCCCATCGCGTTGTTCGAGAATTTCAAACGACGTCTTTGGGCTATGTTTCTTCAAATGAAAAGCGGAGGAAATACCAGAAATACCGGCTCCAATAATCAAGACATCTGTGTGTTTTACATTTGCGTTTTGTGACTGGTTCATGTGTCTTCCATCCAAATGGTCTCACGCTCTCGTGAGTACGTTTACAATAGAGGTAAGTATGGCGCGAATAAGGAAAAGGGCAAGCCTTCTAGCTTGGTCTTTCGGCTTATTTCATCGTCGGAATGATGAACGACTGATCGTCCACATCGCCCGAAGGCCAGCGCTGCGTTACCGTTTTCACTTTGGTGTAAAACTTAATGCCTTCTGGCCCATGCTGATTGGTATCGCCAAAAGCCGAGCGTTTCCAGCCACCAAACGTGTGATAGGCGACGGGCACGGGAATCGGCACGTTAATGCCAACCATGCCAACGTTCACCTTGGAGGCAAATTCACGCGCCGCCAAACCATTACGAGTAAAAATCGCTACGCCATTGCCATACGGGTGCTCACTTGGCAGACGCGCGGCCTCTTCGAGGTTTTCGGCGCGCACCACTTGCAAAACAGGGCCGAATATCTCTTCCTGATAGGACTGCATATCCGAGGTCACTTTATCAAACAAAGACGGGCCAATGAAAAAGCCCTCCTCATTGCCTTGCAGGCTGAGGCCGCGACCATCGACCAGAAGGTCGGCGCCCTCTTTGACGCCCATCTCGATATAGCTCTCAACTTTGGCGCGATGCGCGGCCGAAACCACGGGGCCGTAATGCGCGTCTGGGTCGCTAGAGACCCCAACGGTCAGCTTGGCCATTTCTTCTTGCATGCGAGAGATAAATTCATCGGCTGTGTCTTTCCCGACAGGCACGGCAACCGGCAAGGCCATGCAGCGTTCGCCGGCCGAGCCAAAGGCGGCGCCAGAGAAATCGGCAATCACTTGGTCCATATCGGCATCTGGCATAATGATGCCGTGGTTTTTCGCCCCGCCCATGGCTTGCACGCGTTTGCCGTTGGCGGCGCCCGTCGAATACACATATTGGGCAATGTCGGACGAGCCCACAAAGCTGACAGCTTTAATATCTGGATGATGCAACACCGCGTCCACGGCTTCTTTGTCGCCATGCACAACGTTAAGCAAACCCTCGGGCGCCCCCGCTTCCAGCATCAGCTCGGCCAGACGCACTGGCAGGCTCGGGTCTTTTTCCGATGGCTTCAGGATAAACGCATTGCCACAAGCAATGGCGATGCCGAACATCCACATTGGGATCATGGCCGGGAAATTAAATGGCGTAATGCCTGCCACAATACCCAGCGGTTGGCGGGTCGCATAAATATCAATGCCGGGACCTGCGCCTTCGGTATATTCGCCTTTCAGCAAATGCGGAATGCCGCAGGCAAATTCGATGACTTCGAGACCGCGTTGAATGTCGCCCTTCGAATCGGCAATTACTTTGCCGTGTTCCGACGACAGCATGGCGGCCAGCTCGTCCATATTATCTTCCAGCAATTGCTTGAAAGCGAACATCACGCGCGCTCGTCTTTGCGGGTTGGTGGCGGCCCATTCGGGTTGCACTTTTTTGGCCGCATCCACGGCAGCTTGCATATCTGTGGCACCGCCCAGACAAACCGTGGCCTGAATTTGGCCGGTGCTTGGATTATAGATATCGCCATCGCGCGTGGCCGCGCCACGTGTCGCTTGACCCGCAATAAAATGTTTTACTTCCCGCATGATTATCCCCCTGCACGCTCGCTATTTGGCGACAAACTATCAGGTAAAATGGCGCGCGCCAAACGATAAGTCGCCGCGTTTTAAAGGGTGGCCTCGGCCTCGGCCAAAGCGCTTTTGGTGAAAAACGGAACACTCAAAAGGCTCGGCAAAAGCAACACCGCTCCCAATAGCGCCAATACAAGACCCAACATGGTAAAACTGGCAAAGCGTTGCAGCATCACCAAATCAGAGCTCAAGAAAACCCCGGCTCCGAAGCAGAATAAAAAGGTCGACTGAACAATCGGGCGCCCCGGCACAAACAAGGCTTGGCGCAGAGATTGAATTTGGTCTTCATGCTCGTCCACCAAATGGTGTTTATAGCGGTGCAAAATATGAATCGTATCATCGATCGATAGCCCCATGGTGACACTGGCGATGATGACCGTGGCAAAATCAAACGGGAAGCCGAGCGCGGCAATGGTGCCCATCGTGATTAAAATAGGCAGGCCACAAGCAATCATCCCAGCCATCGCCAGGCGGAAGTTAAACTCGAGCGTCAGGACGATGAAAATTAAGCAGAAGGTCAAACCGATAGAGATGAATTGCGTATCGAGAATATAGCCGGACAATTGGCTGAAAAACACCGAATGACCTGTGAAAATAGGTTCTGGCAGGTTCTTGGCATTGGCTCAATTGCTGCTTGGCGCCTTCATTGATTTCCAATTTATAGATGTTTTCATAGTTCCCCACATCCACCGATAGGGCTGATTTAATATTGGCAAACCTTGGAAGATCAAAGGCGAAGTTCATGGCTTGAATGGTTTTTTCGGCCGCATCGCTGGTGCCGCTGTTGGCTCCCATGGTGGCGCCGACATATTGGCTTAGGTTTTCCAAAAGGCCACCCGAGCTGGAACTATCGTCGGCGGTCTCAATTTCAAAGCCACCGTCATCTGGCGGCAGACCTTGTGCATGGGCTGGGCTCATGGCGCCATAACCGAGGGAGCCGAGGGTGCCGACCAAAGCGGCACATAATAGGGATTTATTCAACATAAGTACTCTCCAAAACTACTAATTGGCTTTTAGGCCTTTCAGACCAACGTCGTTATCTCCAAAATTATCTTTCACATCAATCTTCGAGCGGTCCATGGTGGAAGACCCACCGGTTTTCAAATTAGACATCACCGATAGGGCGACAACTAATTCGCCCTCCACTTTCACCACTTTGCGGTTGGCAAGGCGTTTCAATTCCTTGTCCGAGCGGTCATAGAACGACACGCTGCGCACGATGTTGGTCGATTTGTCGATGGTTGTATAATATTTCGAATAAGCGTCGCTCGTATCTACTGGCACGCTTTCGATGACATAAAATTTATCATTCTGCTGGAACACTTTATGGGCGTCCTGGTCGAGCGTGCGACCGGCGATATCGCTATATGAGAAATCAGAGCCCATGAAGCTGCCGTCTTGCTCGGAAGCCGACAATTGCTTGACGCTTTTCAGCGATGGGAAATACACCCATTGTTTTTTCACTTGGGAGGCTTGGTTGGTTTGCGAGGCAAGGCCCACGCCTTTTACATTGGCGGGCTTGAAAAACTTCGCGAGGCTGCGTTTGAAAAAGGCGCATTCTTCGTGCGAAGCTCGAAAAAACGTTCTCGCTCACGGCCCTTTTTATCCAAGACGCTCAAGCGCACCGTGGCTTTGGATTGAGGGAAAATATCAGACTGTTTGTAAACGCGCTTCATAACCTCACGCCCTGTCTCGGCGCTTGCCGCAGAAACAGAAAAAGAAACGGCAATAAGGGTTGCGAGCGCAAGGCGCGACGGACTGGCAAAAGATAACATGATAACTCCTCAAACTAGGCGGCCACCCTATCCGCCAATTTGGGCAAAGTCCAGACGAAGGAAAATAAACTCAGTCAACGTGATTATCTTGTTACGAACGAGAGAACCTTGCGCGTTCGGCCTTTATGTATCGAGCCCCTCGCGCAACACTTCCAACTCCAACCACTCTTCCTCAGCCGCCGCCAAATCGGCCTGTGCTTTGGCCAATTTTTTCACCGCCGCATCAAACCGTTCTGGGGCTTTGATAAACAAGTCCGCATCGGCTAAAAGCGCCCCTGCCTTTTCGATAACGACGCCCAAAGCCTGCATTTCGCTGGGTAGTTTTTCCAAGCGGAACTTATGTTTATAGCTCATTTTAGCCTGCGGTTTGCCGGGCTTTGCTCCCTCGCCTGTGTCCAACTTGTTAGCTGCCGGCGGGTTGGCCTCTGCCGCTTTATCTTTGTTTTTGAGGCGCGCTTTTTGCTGCACCTTCATATCGGAATAGCCGCCCGCATATTCGAGCCATTTGCCGTCGCCCTCCGCGTTAAACACACTGGTGACGGTGCGGTCGAGGAAATCTCGGTCATGGCTGACCAAAATAACCGTGCCTTCATAGGCGCCGATCATCTCTTGCAAAAGGTCGAGGGTCTCTAAATCCAAGTCATTGGTCGGCTCATCCATGACCAAAAGATTGGAAGGCTGGCGCAAGCCGCGGGCCAAAAACAACCGCGCCTGCTCGCCGCCCGAAAGCACTGAAACGGGCGTACGCATTTGCGCGGGATGGAACAGGAAGTTTTTCATATAGCCGATGACATGCATACTATCGTCGCCCAGCGGCACCCGGTCGCCCGAACCATCGGTCAGCGCATCCTTCACGTTCCAGTCTTGTTTTATGCCGACGCGCTGTTGGTCGAGCAGCAAGGGCGTGAGGTTTTTGCCCAAGCGTATATTGCCGCTATCGGGTTCCAGCTTACCCAACAGCAAGTTTAGCAAGGTGGTTTTGCCGGCTCCATTGGCGCCAATCAGCCCGATGCGCGCGCCGCGTTTAATTTGCGTGGTAAAATTCTCGACGATTTTCTTGTCGCCAAACGTTTTATGAATCTCATCCGCCTTGACGACCAGCTTGCCCGATTGCGCGCCCGCCTGCATCACCGCATCCATAGCCCCTTGGGGGCCGCGATAATCGCGTTGTTGTTTGCGCAAACTCGACAAATCGCCCATGCGTTTCACATTGCGCTTGCGCCGCGCGGTCACGCCGTAGCGCACCCAGTCTTCTTCGCGGGCAATCTTGCGCGCCAATTTATGCTGCTCGCTGGCCTCGCGCTCCAGCTCTTCGTCGCGCCAATCCTCAAAAAACGCAAAGCTCTTGCGCATAATCTTGGTTTTACCGCGGTCGAGCCAAACCGTTTGATTGGCCATATTCGAAAGAAAGCGCCGGTCATGGCTGACCAAAACAAGGGCGGAGTTAATCTGGCGCAAAGCCTGCTCGAGCCACTCGATGGCGGGCAGGTCTAAATGGTTGGTTGGCTCATCGAGCAGCAAAACCTCGGGCTGCGTCGCCATCGCCTTGGCCAAAGCCACGCGCCGCCGCTCCCCGCCAGACAGAGGCGCCAAATCCGCCTCGGGCGTGACGTGCAAATCGGCCATAAGCTGGAAGGCACGTTGGCGGTCTTCATTGTTCAGCACATCTTGCAGCACATAGTCTTCGGCGGTTTTAAAGCCGTCAAAACTTGGGTCTTGCGCCAGATATTCAATAGCAATGCCGGGCTGCACAAAGCGCTCGCCGTCATCTGCGTCCACGAGGCCGGCGATGATTTTCAGCAGAGTAGATTTGCCGGAGCCATTGCGCCCGACCAAACAAATGCGGTCTTCGCGGCTAACCGATAGGCCCGCGCCATCCAGCAGAGGCTGAACTCCATGTGTGAGGTGGATGTCATCAACATAAAGAATGGGAGGGCTGGCGGCCATAAAGAGCAGACTTTCGAATTGCAGGAAGCGCATCTATAGCCTGTCAAACGGGGTGTGGGAATGGGGAAACGCTTTATTAACACGCTTCGTCTCAAACTGGACAAATTAGGCCGACACTCGACAATGCGCCGAATGCACTGAATACTGAGTAGCGTTAAATATCAAATAAAAATAAAAAGGATTAAAAAATGGATATTTTGAAATATTGCCTATTGGTTTCTTTGGTTGCCTTCCCTGTTGCCGCGCAGGAAAGCCTGCATCAAGGTTCGGTTTCTTATGCCATTACATCTGGTGACGGCGAGGACGGTGAATTGGATACGGATGTCGACACCACCGCCTTCGAGGGTGAGTACTTCGTCTCAGATAAGGTGAGCCTGAAATTAGGTCTTCTAGACCACGAAATTCAATACGACTTCTATTTGGATAATGAACTATGCCAAACCGATAAGCTGGAACTTGGCGCGACCTTCCATTCCAGTCGCGTTGACGTCCTCGCCGGCACCGGAGCCGGATATAGTGTCGGTGTTAGAACAAGCGATGCGTTCACCGATTGCAAAAGTGACATCCCAGAAGTACAAACCAGCACGCCAGACGAAACCAACGAATACTTTGATTTCACCTATGGGCGGGGACTTGGTAATGGCTTGAGCTTCGAGGCTTATCTTTCAACGAATGTGGACGACCTTTTTGATGATAGAGCCATTGGCCTAGGGTTAATCCAAACATTTGGGTCAAACTTTGGCCTCAGCGGTACTTATGTGACAACTGAAACAGCCGAAGATGACTACGGGTTTACCCAAGATTCAACAGTTTTCAGGATTTCGGCTAGTTATTATTTCTAGGCCTAGCTCGTGTAAAGCAGCAGATATCATAGTTGGCGACGCAACCTCGTGGAAAGTCTGGTTGCGTCGCCAAATTTGTTCACTATCGCGCATATTAGCGGGGTAAATTTCTAATGGTAGCTCAGCCTTTTTTGCGGGAACCTAGATGAAAGTCCGATAGCCAGACAAGAAAAGCCCTTCTGAAAAGCAAGGGTTTTTGGCTGCGGAGGTAGGATTCCTAAGAAGGCGCAAGGCGGGCTAGAGCTTCGTGCCGAAACAAAGCCCTTTTAGCGTGAACTTAGGTGAAAATCCGTTCCCACAGTAACCAATAAAAAAGCCCCCGTGAAAGGGGGCTTTTTTATTGGTTGCGGGGGTAGGATTTGAACCTACGACCTTCAGGTTATGAGCCTGACGAGCTACCGGGCTGCTCCACCCCGCGATAAATGACTTTTCCGAACGACACCGCCCTTGAAGTGAGCTGGTTGTAACACAAAATATCTTTTTGCCTAGAGGCTTCTCGTCATTTGCTCAAAATAAATGCCAACACCGCCAGACATTTGCTTTCCACCAAGCATTTGCTATGGTGGGGCTGCCTAAAAAAAAATAATAAGGTAGCAAAACAATATGATACCCCAGCAGGACCCCCTGTTTGACGCAAACGCGCTCACGCTAAATATCCAAGACGCCATCGGTATGGGCAACCGCCGATGGGTGTTTCAACATCCACACCACCCCCATCTGTGCATCAAAGTGGCCCGTCAAGCCCACATACGAGAGCAATTGAACACCAAAGGCGGTCTCTATCGGCTGATGCCCAACACCTGGCGCGATGACAATGTGCTCGAAGCACGTGCCTATACACAAAAAGCCCTGACCACCGAGGACGCTTACATCTGGCGCCACCTGCCCCATATGTATGGCTGGCAAGCCACCAACTTAGGCCCCGGCTTGGTGTTTGATTATTATCAGGATGCCGACGGCAAGCCTGCCCCCAATCTACAGGGCGTGCTGCAAACCCAAGGCCTAACAAACGCTTTAGAAACCGCGATTGACGAGCTACATCGCTACATGCGGACAACGCAAATATGGATGCGCCATCCCGGGCCACCAAACATCGTTTGGGCGAGGGATGGTCATCTCAAGCTGATCGATTGCCTCGGCACGTATACCATGGGCTGGCAGCACCATATTCGCCCGTTCCGCCGAAAGCGGATACAGCGCCATAGCGCCTATCTCACCACGACAATAAACGCCGCCATTGCAGCCCAATAGCCCAAAGCTCTGGTTACAAGACGCGCGTATGCCAAGCTTGGGCCGACTAGTGATGTAGGGGATATGTGAATTGTGAAGAAGAGTACAGCTGTTTCATATTCCGCAGACCTGGCAACGACCTACTCTCCCACACCTTAAGATGCAGTACCATCGGCGCTAAAGCGTTTAACTTCCGAGTTCGGGATGGGATCGGGTTTAGGCGCTTTGCCATAGTCACCAAGTCGGCGCAATATGAAACAGAATTTATTGATCAAAACTGAGCTTTGTAATAATGCCAACCTCTCTTGGAGGTCAGCGCATGGGGAAATGAGAACGATCAAGTCGATCGAACAATTAGTACCGGTAAGCTACACGCATTGCTGCGCTTCCACACCCGGCCTATCAACGTGGTGGTCTTCCACGGTTCTCAAGGGAAATCTTGTTTCGAGGGAGGCTTCCCGCTTAGATGCTTTCAGCGGTTATCCCGTCCATACTTAGCTACGCTGCAATGCCGCTGGCGCGACAACAGCTCCACCAGAGGTATGTTCACCCCGGTCCTCTCGTACTAGGGGCAACTCCTCTCAAATTTCCTACACCCACGGCAGATAGGGACCAAACTGTCTCACGACGTTCTAAACCCAGCTCACGTACCGCTTTAATTGGCGAACAGCCAAACCCTTGGGACCTGCTCCAGCCCCAGGATGCGATGAGCCGACATCGAGGTGCCAAACAACG
>JABHDF010000002.1 GCA_018673175.1 Rhodobiaceae bacterium
AAGGATATATCATGCCGACCAAGCTCATGGAGCGCCCTTCGTCTATCGGTTAGGACGCCAGGTTTTCAACCTGGAAAGAGGGGTTCAATTCCCCTAGGGCGTACCATGACTTGGTGTTTTCCCCTTATTGCAACCGCTGGTTATTTCGCCGCTTGATACAGTGTGGCGTCCTCGGCCCAATATTTTTTGATGAAATTATCGCGGCCAGAGCGCAACCGATAATAAGTATATTTATAGCCAGCCTTTTTATAATAATCCTGATGATAGGCTTCGCCTGGGTAAAACGCGCCCGCTTTGGCAATTTCTGTGGCGATAGGGCGGTTAAATTTATTGGCCTGACGGAGCGCGTCTCGCGCCCCTTCAGCGAGGCGTTTCTGCTGCGCATCGGCATAATAAATCGCGCTGCCATAATGGCGGCCTCGGTCGACGAAACTGCCATTGGGGTCAGATGGGTCATGCATGCGCCAAAACGCGCTGAGCAATTGTTGATAGCTAACTTTGCTGTCGTCATAAGGCACTTTCACCACTTCGCGATGCGTGGTGCGGCCATAGGCGACGTCTTCATAAGATGGATTGGCTTTGGTGCCGCCCATGAAGCCAGAGATTACATCGCCGACGCCGTCGATTTTTTCGAAATCGGCTTCGGTACACCAAAAGCAACCGCCAGCGAAATAAGCGATTTTTGGGGCGGCCATGGCGGGCAAAGCGAGGGCGCTGAGCAAACAGACGAGGGGCAGGGAAAGCAGTATCCGAAACATGTTTTTTCCTTTAACGGTTGTTTTGTTAACGCCATCATGGGTTTCGATTATGGCTTTTATTTGTTCGTTGGATCGCGTTTTTCATCAAAGACCGGCGCCCAATTGCGGGCCCGTTCTTTGCCTTGCAACCAAGCGGTGCGCGACATGGTTTTTTCCAATTGCTCAATCGCAAAAGCCACCGATACGGGCGCGCCCAAGCTCAAGCGTTGCGGGTTGGTGAGATAGAGATGGGCCCATTCGGCGGCGTCTATTTTATCGCCGCTTGGGCCCAGCCCGGCGGCGTAAAGACGAACCAAAACGCCTTGGGCGCCAAAATGGCCTGCTTGGGCAGCTTTCGAAATCCACTGCACGCCTTGTTTATAGTCAGCGGTGGCGAGCATGTCGCTGCGCGCGGGCGCTGTGCCGCCTTCGGGCGCCAATCCAGCCAAAGTGAGATAGCATTCGCCAAGCGCGGTTTGGGCATCTTCAAAGCCAAAGCCACGATTGGCCAAAGGCTGTAATTTAGCGATGGCCTCGGCGCAATTGCCTTGATGTTTCAACACGAAGCCATCCCAATAGGGGCTGTGATTGGCTTTTCTTTCGGCTTGGCGTTGGCGCACGATGTCTTGCGGGTCGGTTCGGCGCGATTGCGCTTGTGCGATATCGAGGCTTGTCAAAACCAAGGCCACGGCCAGCGGGAATAGATAATTTACCAATTGCCGATGTTTTCCATAGAGGCCCAAGGCTCTTGCGCGGGCAGGGCATCGCCCGCTTGCAATAATTCGATCGACACATTGTCGGGCGAGCGGACAAAAGCCATGCGGCCGTCGCGCGGCGGACGATTGATGAGAATGCCCGCCTGTTTTAGTTTTTCGCATGTTTGATAAATATCATCGACTTGATAAGCCAAATGGCCAAAGTTGCGGCCTTCATCGACTTGTTTCTCGTCCCAATTATGGGTCAGTTCAATCTGCGCGTCGGGCTGGCCAGGGGGGGCCAAAAAGACAAGAGAAAAACGGCCTTCTTCAATGTCATAGCGACCGAGGTTTTCGAGCCCCAAATGGGTGCAATAAAATTCGAGCGATGCCTCTAAATCGGTCACCCGGACCATCGTATGTAAATATTTCATTTGCCTCTCCTAAATCTTTAATCCTTAGTTTACGGCAGGGAGGCGGCGCTGTCGCGTCCTTTAGCGTCGCACCCATTGCAAAAACTCTAGCGCTGTGGTGGGCTTCATGTTTCAATACAGTCCAAAGCAAGCTCGAAGAATAAGGTAAATGGCCCGTTATGATCAGCCAAATTGAATTTAAATCCGCAGGGCGCCTTTGCCGAGGCCGTCTGTTTGCGCCGGCAACGAAACAAAGCAATGGTGCGGGCATTGTTCTGGCACATGGCCTAGGCGGCACTATGGACAGTGGTTTGTTCGACTATGGACAAGCTTTTGCTGATGCAGGGTTTCACGCGCTGGCGTTTGATTATCGCGGTTTCGGCGAGAGCGAAGGGGGCCCGCGCCAATATATATCTGTGCCCCGCCAGCTCGAAGATTGGCGCGCCGCCATTCACCATCTTCGTAGTCATGATAATGTGGATGCCGATAGAATTGGCCTTTGGGGCATTTCCTTCTCGGGCGGGCATGTTATCCATCTGGCGCATAGCGACCCTAAAATTCGCGGCGTTGTGGCGCAAGTTTCGCAGATTGACCCGGTGCTGTCGGCCCATGTCGGAAATTATCACCGCGGGCCCGCCCATTCGCAGGCGCTTATGCAAGCGATTATCAAACGGGCCAAAACACGATGGTTCCGCAGCAAGGCAGAGATGTTGCAAATCGCGCCTGTGGTAAAAACCAAACCCGCCGTCTTGGCCTCACCAGAAGCCAGTGATTATGCCGAGCTCGCCGGGCCAAGCTGGAAAAATGAATTGCATCCCGATAGTTTTTTGAAGGGCGAGCTGGAGAAAAACAATCCGTCTTTGCTGACCGATGAAATGTCGACGCCCATGTTGTTGCAAGTGGGCGAGCAAGATAAAGTGGTTTCCAATGAAGCGATTTATAATTTCGCGCGGCGTTGTGGGCCTCTGGCGCAATTAACCCGATATGCGGGCGACCATTTTACGCTTCTGCAAGACAATGCGCTGCGCCGCCAAGCGATGCAAGAAGCGGTCGATTTTTATAAGGCCAAGTTGATTTTATGAGCCTGGTTTTGCGTCAATGGGTAGAAGAAGCCAAACACGTCGTTGTTTTTACTGGGGCGGGTATGAGCACCGATAGCGGCATCCCCGATTTTCGCAGCCCCGGCGGGGTGTGGACCCGCATGGCGCCGATTATGTTTCAAGATTTTATGGCCAGCGAAGAAAACCGCATTGAGGCGTGGCGGCGCAAATTTGCCATGGCCGATGAGTTGGGAAAAAGCTTTCCCAATGACGGCCATAAGGCGCTGGCCAAATTGGTGCAAAGCGGAAAAGTGAAAACGCTGATTACGCAGAACATTGATAATCTGCATCAAGATAGCGGCATTGGCGACCAGCATATTGTTGAGCTGCACGGCAATGGAACTTATGCCACTTGTTTGGAGTGCGAGACGCGCCAAGATATGGCGGCCATTCGGGCGGAGTTTGAAGCCAGCCAAGCGACCCGCGCGCCTAAATGTTCGGCCTGTGGCGGGATTGTAAAATCGGCGACGATTTCTTTTGGTCAGGCCATGCCCGAGGCACCAATGCAACGGGCCGAGGCGGCGACTTTAGCTTGCGATTTATTCCTCGCCATTGGCTCTTCTCTGCAAGTCTATCCGGCGGCGGGATTTCCGGTTTTGGCGCGCCATAATGGGGCGCGTTTGGTTATCCTCAACCGCGAGCCAACGGAGCTCGATGGGTCTGCCTCTTTGGTTCTTAACGAAGAAATAACCCCAACCCTGCATAATCTCGTAAGCCTCGATAGTTAATCAGCTTTTGGCAGCTTATGCTTGCCAAGGCGGCGGGGGGTAGAGTGGGGAAGTCAAAAATGCGTTTTTGCCTTTTTTAGACAAAGAATTGTGCTAGCGTTAAGGCATGTTGGCGTAGACCTGAAATAAAAATAATAAGAATAATAGAGGTTTTGCGATGTTATCTGTTGATACCGCTGATGGTTCAGCGGATGAGATTGTGCTTATCGAAGGCACGGTAAAGTGGTTTGACTCAGTAAAAGGATATGGGTTTGTGGTGCCAGATTCTGGTGGCGTAGACGTATTGGTTCATCATTCGACTTTGCGTCGGGGCGGCTATGATACGCTTTACCCGATGGCACGAATTAAATGTACCGTGGTGGAGCGGCCGCAAGGCCTGCAAGCCGACCGGATTGTGGCCATCGATAATACCGATGCCCAAGTGCCCGTTGGCAACCCGAGGCCAACCAGCGTGTTGGCCGGGATTTCCAATGTCAGCGATTTTCAACAAGCGCATGTCAAATGGTTCAATCGGATTCGCGGCTTTGGCTTTGTCAATGTCGAGCCAGATGGCGATGATATTTTTGTGCATATGGAAGTGCTGCGCAAAGCCGAAATCGAGGCTTTGGTTCCGGGGCAATATATTCTGGTTAAATTCGGCAATGGCCCGAAAGGGCTTATGGCAACCGATGTGCGGCGCATTGATAGCGGCGCGCAATTGCAAGCGGAGCCCGGGGAAAGCCAAATGACGTTACACGAAGACAGCCCCCAAGAGCCGCCCGCCGCTTCGGCCAGCCCAGAATTGGAAGCCCCAGAGGCGCCGCAAGCGCCAGAGAAGCCAGAACCGGAGATTGGCGAATAGCCAAGGCTTACAAGGCTAAAGGGTTGCTTTGTTCTTGCACTGCCGCACGGCATATGGCACTGAACACGCATGTCTGAATTTTCCGAAATTGACCTAGAGGCTTTGCAGCCGCCCGAACCGTTTCGCTTGAGCGTTCGGCGCGGGCCCTTTACCACGCATAATGGGCCGTGGTTTCATTGGGCCAGTCCCGACACGTTTCGCCAGGGCGTGCGTCTGTTAGAGCGTCATTGCAACAGCCGCTCCATTGTTCATGGTGGATTTATATCGTCGTTTGCTGATGGCTTGGCTGCGACCGCAGTTTTTCGCGAGGTGAAACGCGCTTCGGTGACGATTAAACTCAACACCGAGTTCTTGCGCAGCGCCCGCAGCGGCGAATGGCTGCAAGGAACGGCTAAAGTGACGCGCGCCACCGGTAAGACCGCTTTTGTCGATGCCTATGCTTGGGTTGGCGAGAGCCAAGAGCCGCCGATGGATGCGTTGATCTTCCGCAGTTCGGCTATTTTCAGATTATTAGAAGATAGGTAGCTGTTTTGCTTGAAACCCAGAGATATTTCTATTAAGCAGGTGTCAGTCGGGGCTTGGCGCAGTCTGGTAGCGCACCTGGTTTGGGACCAGGGGGTCGCAGGTTCGAGTCCTGCAGCCCCGACCATAATTAAGTAATAAAAACAAAACCTTATATTTCTATATGTAAATATCACCACTTATTCGCCACTTAGATGTGAAAATTCTCGAAAACAGGGTTTTTTTGTTTTTTCCAGCTAGAGCTCCATTGATGGCACGGCCAATCAAGTGAAGCTAAAGTTCGCTACATTGGAAGAGGCCCAAACCTATGCCGCCTCTAAAGGTATTGCCGCGCGCATCGACAAACCGCATCCGCGCCAAATCTTATTCCGATAATTTTCGCTATGGTCGCGTAGAGAAAATATAAACCTCGAAAGGCCGTTTGGCCGAGCGGTGGGCGTGGAAACTATCGAGGGGCAACCGGCGACAGCCTTTTTAGAAACCGCGCAAAACTGGCTCAAAGGGGCAAGAGCTCTACTTTATCGTCGATTTCTAAACCGGGGCCATGCGCCTCGCGACGGAGCAGGCAATTGGCTTGCGCGAAGACTTGCGTTAAGGCGCTGTCTTGGCGCGGCGAGGTTTGTACGCGCAAGACCCCATTTTCATCTATTTTCCAGGTGCCGCGCAAATAGGTTTCGCGCGCGCCATTGGCCGCAAGCGCATGGCTAAGGCGCGCCGTCATCCAATCTTGCGATGCAGCGGCCCCCATCCATTGCGCCATCAAAGGCTGCAAAAACAGCCGCGCCGTCACCATTGCCGAACTTGGGTTGCCCGGCAGACCGAGCGCCAAATGCGTGTCGCTTTTGGCAAACCAGCAAGGTTTTCCGGGTTTAACGGCAATTTTCTCAAATACGGGCGTAAAACCCAAGCCGTAGAAGACTTGTTTGGCGTAATCATAATCCCCAACGGAGGCGCCGCCAATCGGCACGAGAATATCGGCTTCGGGGAGGCTTTGAACCGCCTCGGCGAACCGCGCGCGATCATCGGGGGTGCGGCAGCCGGCGACGCAAGTGCCGCCCCAAATCTCGACCATGGCGGCCAAAGCGGCACTCAAACTATCGGGTATTTGCGCCGCCCCAAGGGCTTGCCCGGGCGCGACGATTTCATCGCCAGAGGCAATGAAAGCCACGCGCGGCTTGGTTAAAACCGCGAGTTTTGCATAATTGGCATTGGCAATCAGCGCCACATCGGCCGGCGATAATCGTTTGCCGACGGGCAGCAGTAGCTCGCCAGCTTTAAAATCCTGGCCGGCTTTTCGAATATGGCTCGGCTTATCTTGCGGCTGGGTTAATTGTATCCGGTCGCCGTCGCGCTCGGTGTCTTCTTGCAAGATGACATGGGTGACGCCGGGACTGACGGGGGCGCCGGTAAAGATGCGAACCGCTTGCGTGGAGGTAATGGCGGTATCGAAAACCTGTCCGGCAGCGACTTCGCCAATCACCGTGAATTGGGTTTGACCCTCGGCAATCGCCTCGAAGCGGACGCCATAGCCATCCATGGCCGAGACATCGCGAGGCGGCTGAGAGCGTTGGGCGAGAATCGGCTCGGCCAGAATGCGCCCGGCGGCATCGGATAAAGCGACGGTGTCGATTTTTCCCGAAGGCGCCACCCTAGCGATTTCATCCCAAGCCTGTTGAACAGAAATCATGTGGCGTCTCGCAGGTAGTCGCCTGACTTGCCGCCGGTTTTTTCGATCAATTCAATCGACCCAATGCTGGCCGATTTTTCGATCGCCTTGACCATGTCATAGACGGTCAGGCAAGCCACCGACACGGCGGTGAGGGCTTCCATTTCCACGCCAGTGACGCCGTGGCAGCCCACGGTTGCCTCGACCTCAATGCCGGTTTCTTGCGCGGTAAGCGCGAGTTTGACCTTGGTTAAAGGCAGCGGATGGCACAGCGGAATAAGCTCGGAAGTCTTTTTGGCACCCATAATGCCGGCCAATTCAGCGACCGATAGGACGTCGCCTTTGTTGTTTCGCCCTTCGTGGATGACCGCCAAAGTGGCGGCGGAAAGATGCACAAAGCCACGCGCGCGGGCGAGGCGTTGGCTGCTGGATTTGTCGGAAACATCCACCATATGGGCGCGGCCATCGGTATCTACATGGGTCAGTTTATCGCTCATCGAAACCTCTATTTTTCGTCCAGTCGTGGCATTAATTCCACCAGATTGCAGGGCTTGTGCCGGCTGTCGAGTTGTAAGCTTATGACTTTATCCCAACCATCTTTGACCGCGCCATTGGAACCCGGCAAGGCAAAGATAAAGGTGTTTTTCGCCAAACCCGCCACGGCCCGAGATTGCAAAGTCGACAGGCCGACGGATTGAAAACTCACCTGATGAAAAATAACCGAGAAGCCTTCGATGGTTTTTTCAAACAAAGGGGTGATGGCTTCGGGCGTCGTGTCGCGTCCTGTCAGGCCAGTGCCGCCGGTTGAAATCACCACATCAATCTCTTTGTCGTCGATCCAGGTTTGCACTTGCGCGGCGATTTTTTCCTTATCGTCGGTCACAATGCAGCGCGCAGCCAAATGATGGCCCGCCTCGGTGACCCGCTCGGCCAGTAAATGTCCGGAGGTGTCGGTGTCTAGCGTGCGGGTGTCGGAGACGGTCATCACCGCAATGTTTACCGGCGTGAAAGTTAGCTCTTGGTTTATTCCGTGCATATTTCGGTTTCCCATCTTTGCTTATCGGCGAAATCTTGTGTCTTGGGTTCGATCCAAGTTTGGCTAGTGGCGCGAATTTCTTTTTTCCATAGCAGGACATCGGATTTGAGGAAATCCATAACAAACTCGACCGCTTCAAAACTCTCGCGACGGTGGCGAGAGGCGCAGGCCACAAAGACAATCGGTTGGCCCGTTTCCACGCGGCCGACACGGTGAATAATCATAAGTTTCAATAGCGGCCAGCGCGCCTCGGCGGCGCTCGCAATTTTCTCAATCGAGGCCAAACTGGCCTCGGGCATATGGTCGAGAAACAGCGCTTCCACCGGATTATCCCCGCTTTCAGGGCTGACCTGTCCGATAAAACTAGCCACAGCGCCGGCGCTTGGCACGCTTTGGCGAAACGCGGCTGCCGCGGCATCGACATCGAAGGGCGTGTCGGCCAAACGAACGCAGCGATCGCTCATCCGCCGCTAACCATGGGAATAATCGCAATATCGAGGGCGGGCGTGAGCGGCATTTGCCAATCGGCGATCTCTTGGTTCAAAACCAACCGCGTGCTGGGGCGCGAAAGCTGTTCGGCCATTTGCGGGTATTGCCGGGCGAGATACTCGCGCAAGGCTTGGCCCGTCGCCAGCTCGTCGGGTGTCTCGGGGAGGCAGCGCTGGCCAGCTAAATCGGCTAAAATCCCGAATAAATTCACCTGCATGACCTAGCCTCCCGTTACCGACATGTGGCGTTGGGTGGCCGGGGCGGCGTCGCTTTTGGTAATTTCGAAGTCATGGCCTTTCGGCTTGGCAAGGAGCGCCTCATCTAATTTTTCTTGCAGCACAGTCTCATCGAAACTTTGGATGGCTTGGCGTAAATCCATTTTGCCGTCCTGGCCCAAACAAGTGTAAATCTCGCCTGTGCAAGTCACCCGCACCCGATTGCATCCGGCACAAAAATTATTGGTTAAGGGGGTAATAAACCCGACGTGGCGTCCGGTCTCGGGCCGTAAGAAATAAGTTGCTGGCCCGCCTGTGCGATGGTCGCTCGGTTGCATGGCCAGACGCTGGACCAATTTTTCTTGCAGCGGCAACAGCGGCATATATTGCTCGAACCTATCTTCGTCGATAAAGCCCATGGGCATGGTTTCAATAATCGAAATATCCATACCGCGCTGATGCGCCCAATCAATTAAGTGTGGCAGCTCGGCTTGATTGTAATTTTTCAAAGCCACGGTGTTTATTTTAACTTTCAGCCCGGCCTCCAAAGCGGCGTCAATGCCGGCCAGCGTATCGTGCAGGGCGTCGCGGCGCGACAGGCGCGCGAAAGTATCTTTATCCAGCGTGTCGAGGGAGACATTAACGCGGCGCACCCCACACTCGACCAAAGCGGTCGCATGTTTGGGTAATTGCGTGGCATTGCTGGTCAGGGTTAGCTCTTGCAGGCCGCTGTTGTCGAGAAGCTGGCCCAAGCCGGCGATCAACTGCATGACATCTTTACGGACCAAAGGTTCGCCGCCAGAAATTCTAATCTTATGGACGCCGCGACGAATAAATGCCTCACACAGAAATTGCAATTCTTCATAGCTCAGCAAATCCGATTTGGGCAGGAATTGCATTTTATTGGACATGCAATATTGGCAACGCAAATCGCAGCGGTCGGTAACCGACAAACGCAAATAAGTAACCTGTCGGCCAAAACTATCTTGAAGCGGGGGGAATTGGGCCATGGGCTTTAGTATACCTGCCAAAGAAGTCGTAAGGCGACAAAAATTATCAAACACGCGGTGCCTTGGCGCATTCGCTTGTGTGAAACACGCTCCAACAGAACCCGGCCGCCCAACAGGCCGCCAATCGCCACGGCGACAACCAAAGGCGCCGAAACCGAAAGGATGTCGGGCACGACCGTCGGCCCATGTTTGGCCAATTGACCAGCCAAGCCAGCCACCGAGTTAACTAGAATAAAAACACTGCACAGCGAGGCGATGTCTTTGGCCCAGCGCAGACGAAACAAAATGGGCGCCAGAAATATGCCGCCGCCAATGCCCACCATGCCCGACAGCAAACCAAGCCCAGCGCCAACACCAAGCGCGATGGCGGTCTGGTGTTGGGTATTGTCGGCGGCTGGCTTGGTTTGCGATAGCAAAAGCTGCAAGCCGGCCAGCAATAAACTCACCGCCAATAGCGTCAGATAAGTGGCGTCGCGCAATGGCACCAGCCCGCCAAGGAAAGCCATGGGAACCGAGGTGATAAAAAACGGCAAGGCGGCGCGCCAGTCAAAGCCGCGTCGATAGATGGCCAACCAACTGCCGATGGCGACCACGGTGATGTTGCACAGCAGTGCCATCATCGGAATGCGCCAGACTTGGGTATCGCTCATCGCCAGCAGCGCCGTATAGGTCGAGCCGCCGCCAAAGCCGACCATCGCATAGAGAAGCGCCGTCAGAAAAAACCATAAAGGCAAACCAGGTAAGAGGGCTACCATGCGGCTTGGCTCGCTGTCAGGTCTTGGCGGGTGTCGACATCGAACAAACAGCCTGCGTCATCGACCGCGACGTCGGCCACAGTGGGGCAGGCGGCAATAATCGAGCGTCCGCCAGTGTCCATTTTCAACTGCGCAAGGGCAGCAAAATGGCGCGCGGCGAACAGGCGGGGATGGCCGCGTGTGCCCGCATGGCTTGGCAGAACAATCGAGGCGCCCGTGTCGTCGATGGCATGATATATTTTTTCTAGGGTCGAGCTTTGCAATCGCGGCATGTCGGCGAGGCCGATGAGCACATGGCTGGCGTTTTGCAGCACAGCCATGCCACAAGCGATGGAACCGCCCATGCCATTTTCGGGCTGCGGATTGATGCAAATCTCAAAACCTGCCGCCAAGCAAGACGCGCTGACTTGGCTATGGGGCGACGTGACGGCAATCTTTTGGCTCAGCCAGGGAGCCTCTTGATAGGGCGCCAGCGCGCTATCGATGAGCGTGCCGGATGCGCCACAATCGGCCAGCAGTTTATCGCTGTCTCCAAACCGGCGCGACAGGCCGGCGGCGAGAAACAGCACGGCGATTTTGCAAGGCGGTGTCATGCTTTGCGACGCCTTTCGATGAGTTGCGCCAGAATAGAAATGCTGATTTCAGCCGGGTCCGTGGCGCCAATATCCAGCCCGATGGGGCCAGAAATATCGCTAAACGGTCGCTTTGTTGGGGTTTGCGCCAAATGCGCTTGTCGTTGTGCATGGGTCTTTCGGCTCCCCAAAGCGCCAATGAAAGACGCCTTGGAATTTAACGCCGCCTGCAGCGCTGCAAGCTCTAAATCATGTTGATGAAACAGGGTGAGGACGGCCGAATGGGCATCAAACGCCGTCGGATCAAAGCGCGATTGATGGGTCATGTTGGCGACTTCCATCCCTTGCGATTTTAAAACCTCTAAAGCGGCGGCATCGGGGCTATGGGCGATTATTTTATAGCCAGCGAGCTGCGCAATTTGCGCGAACTGGAGCAATTGCTGTCCGGCCCCAAAGACATGCAGGCGATAATCGGGCGGATAGGCGATGGATTTATGTGTGGGCGCGTCCTCGACGCAGATATCGGCCATTGCGTCATAGCGCACATAGGCGATTTGGCGGGTCTCGTGTAGCTGCAGCGCCGCCTGGGTCATCTCGCGAATGCCACGGGTGGAGATGAAAACATCCAAGCCCGAGCCGCACGGCAGCACGATATCTAAATAGGGGCTGTCTTTGCCATAGCGGATGGTGTGATGTGTGTCAGTGTCTATCGCTTTTATCGCTTCGGCGATGATGGCTTCTTCGGCGCAGCCGGAAGAAATCATGCCGACGCTGCGGCCATCTTCGGCGACGCCGATTTGCGCCCCAATTGGCCGAGGGCTAGAGCCATCGACCCCGATTAAAACCGCCAAAGCGGTCTTCAAGCCTTGGGCCTGCCAGTCCGCTAAATGTGCGAAGACATTGGTGTCAAAGAGATTGCGCGTCATGCTTCCGCCGTTTGCTATAAAGCCAGCCTTTACTGTGACTTATAATCGTAAATCACGCCACGCATAACGTGGGGCAAGGTAACTTGGCTGGATATCTTTTTGTGGTTGGCGTCGGCGTTATAGGCGGCCAAAGCGGCTTCGTCCTTAAAGGTCATGGTAAAGGCGAGGGTAAAACTATCGTCGACCACTTTGCGCTCGCTCTCTATCGGCGTGCCGACCAGAACTTGTTCGACCATGGGAAGGGTTTCGAAACTTTTGGTGTTGCGGATAATTTCCGCCACTTTGCTGTCCGGCGTGCCCGGTTTCATCCAGAAGATGACCGTATGGTAAACGCTCGCAGGTTCTTGCGCTTGGCCAGGGGACATTGCGACGCTTGTCAGCAGCACGCTACTGAGCCACAAAGTTTTAACAAATAGACGAGGGCGTAGGGTCATTTTTGGGTTCCTTTCGGCTCTACCGGCCAGACTTCGTGCAAAACCTTGAGGGCGGTCATGCCCACGGGCCAGCCAGCGTAATGCACTTGATGGGCAATGGCTGCCTCTAGTCGCGCGCGCGGCACGCCGACGTTTTTGGCGCCAACAAAATGTAAGCGCATTTCGGCTTCTCGGTTCAACGCAATCAAGGTGACGCAGGTTAAATACGAGCGCTCTTGCAAGCTCATATCGGTGCCTTGCCACACCTCGCCGAACAAATGCTCGACGGTATATTTGCCGAATTTAGCCGGCAAAGGCACTGAGCCCGCCGAGGTTCCGGCCAGCAATTTTGTAACCAACTGCATGCCTTTGGCCTGTTTTTCGGCACTGGTTGGCTGTTTGGCCATGGCCGAGAGGCCGCTTGAGACAACAAGCCCAAGGGTAAGACAAAGGCTTAATCCGGTGGTTTTTAATAGGTAATGCAACATTATAAAATCCTCAACTCGATTTGATATCTTCATAAGAAATGGGTAGGCGCAGAGCCCGAAAGCCGCTCGCTTGACGCACCGCATTGGCAATCGCTGGCACGCCAGCAATAATCGCAACCTCGCCAGCCCCCGCCGGAGGAATGCTGGGTTGGTCGATAATATCCATATCAACACTCGGCATATCCGACATGCGCGCCACGGTGTAATTGTCAAAGTTAGAGCTTTGAATGGTGTCCTCGCCCACTTCCAATCGCTCCAGCAAAGCCATGCCGACGCTCCACGCCAGATTGCTTTCCATTTGCGCCTTCAATTGGCCCGGGTTAACCGCAAGGCCGACGTCCTCAACACAACACATATGCTCGACTTTGATGGTTTGGGTTTGCGCGTCGATGTATACATCGGCACTGGCCGCGACAAAACAGCGATGCTCGTAAATGCCGCAAGCAAAGCCTCGCCCATAGCCTTTACCTTTTGGCAGGGGACGTTTTTCAGCCAGCTCGCGCACCCGCGACAAGCAGGCTTGCAGACGAGGGTTTTGTTCCCCCATTTGTTGCAAGCGATAGTCGACCGGGTCTTTGTCTAATTGCAAGGCCAGCTCATCCATAGCCGACTCGCGCGCGAAAACCGCGGGTCCGGCATTCAACGAGCGCCATACCCCGAGGTCGACGGGTAAATCGACATCGTTATATTCGACCCGCTTATGCTTCACCGTATAGGGGGTCACCGCGCCGCGCACGACACCCATGTCTTCGCCCAATCGCATAACCGGCAATAACCAACCCGGCAGACGCTCGCGCGCCAAAACAATATGGCCCGTGCTATAGCCATGCCACCAATCGGATAGATTGCCATCGGCATCGGTCGCCAAGCGCAGCCGATGAGCCGAGGCCGGGCGGCTGCGGCTGGTCATAAACTCATCTTCGCGCTTCCATTGCACTTTGACCGGACGCTTTACCGCGCGCGCGAGACGCACCGCATCCATTTCAACCTCATAATGCTCGCGACCGCCAAAGCTGCCGCCCATGCGTTGGGGGTAAACCACCACTTCGTCTTGCGACAATCCAGTGTCGAGAGCGGCCAGCCGTTTTATCGCCCATGGGTCTTGCGTGCCGGTCCAGATTTCGAGGCTCGGCGAGGTGTCGCGAAAACGCGCTATGGCGCTGCGCGGTTCTTGCATGGCATGGCTTTGCACTTGCACATCGAAGCGCAAATCAACAGCCCAATCGGCATCGGGGCGGTGGTTTTCATCCTCGTAAAGATGCTCCAAATCGCCTTCGGCCATATGCGCGTCGACATCCAGGAGGCCATCGAGGGTCTGTTGATCAATCGGTTGTTGCAGTTTCCACGTTGGTTTGATTTTTGCCATGGCGGCATCGACCGCGCTTGGGGTTTTGCACACCACGCCGACGAAATCATCTTCGCGCACTAATTTCACCACGCCCGGCACCGAGCTGACGCCGGCAGTGTCGAGGCTCTCCAGGCGGGCATTTCGAACCGGAGGCTTAATGGCGCGACCGTATAAAACATCTGGCATGGCAATGTCGCCAGCGTAAATCGGTGCGCCGGTAACCAAAGCCTGCATGTCGAAAGGCTTGGCCGCATGCCCGACTTGTTTCTTTTTGCGTTTCGCATCGTAAGTATAAAGCGCGGGCAGGGGTTGGGTCTCGTCAAACTCGACCAGAGCTGGCGTCGCCTCGACCAAATCGGCATAGGGGATTGTCTCATTGTCCGTGGTTTTAAAGCCGCCCGCATCGTCCAAAATGGCGCTCAAGGGTTGCCCGAGTTTGGCGGCGGCGCGGGCGCGCAAGTTTTCACGCAATGTGGCAGCGGCGACAGCTGTGGGATGCGAAAACACCGTGAGCGACATACTGCCCGCGGTCAACGCAATGGGCGCCACGTCGCTGGTGCTGGGGGTGACGCCGACAATGTCTTTTACCTCAAGGTTGAGTTCTTCGGCGGCAATCTGCGCCAAGCCCGTATTGGCATTCTGGCCCATTTCCATGCGTGGAAAATACATCGAGCAAGTGCCATCGGGGCCAATTTGCAGCCAAGAAACCGCCGACATTTTATCGGGGTAAATAATCGTTGGTGCCACGGTGAGCGCTCGATTTCGAAGGCCATAAAGAACCGTAAGTCCGCCGGCCACCCAGCCGGTGGTGAATAGAAATTTACGACGCGAGAGAATAGCCATTAGCCCACCTCTTGCATAACGGTGGCGGCACTTTTAATCGCTTTGCGAATGCGCTCATAGGTTCCGCAGCGACAAATGTTTGCGCTCATCGCAACATCAATATCTTCGTCGGTGGGGGTCGGGTTGGTTTGCAACAGCGCCAAGGCTTGCATGATTTGGCCCGACTGACAGTAGCCACACTGGGGAACATCTTCGTCCATCCAGGCTTGTTGCAGCGGGTGCAAGTCGCCGTTCGGGGAGGCGAGGCCTTCGATGGTTAAAATATCTTTGTCGGCGACATCGCCAACCGGGGTTAAGCAACTCGATAGCGGAGCGCCATCGACATGCACCACACAGGCGCCGCATTGGCCGATGCCGCAACTATAGCGGGACCCGACAAGACCGAAATGTTCGCGCAAAACGTCTAACAGGTTTTCGTTCTGCCATTCGCTTGCCACTTGGCGCGAGACGCCGTTCACTTTCAATTGCACAATAAACCCTCCCAGATTAACCATAAGGTTATACGAGACGGTGCGTATTGTCTAGAAAAATAGACGGTAATTTTACTTCAAAGGGCCCAGCGCTTGGGCCACAAGTTTTTGAATATAGGGCGCATCAATGGTTTCAAAACGGATGAGGACTTTGTACCAAACCGCGCCATATAGCTCGTCGATGGTGACATCAATATCGGCATCCTTGGCAAAAAGGGCGTCGTCTTGGGCTTTTTGAAAGGCTTTTCGAATGGTAACGATGCGCGGCAGATAAACCGCTTCGGCCATGCGTTGATAAAGTTTCGGGTCACGATGCGCTTCCGCCAAAATACAAATCGCCGCTTGGCGGCAATCGGTGCGGCTTATAACTTCTCCAAAGGCCAGCATGGAGGTTTCTAAAAACTGGCGCAGCGGCACGCTCTCATCATAGTCAGGCAGGGAGGGCAGCAAGCGGTCGCGCCAGACTTCCAGCACTAAATCGGCGCGCGAGTCCCACCAACGATAAATCGTTTGCTTGCCGACACCGGCCTCACTGGCAACTTTTTCGATCGAAAAATCAATATAGCCAGACGATCCAAGCAGCTTGAGGGTCGCGTTCAAAATGGCCTCATGAGAGCGCGCATTTCGACGGGGGAGTTTGGCTTTTGCCTCGGCGGTCATAGAGTTGAAACCTGTGGTTTTTGCAGATGCCCCAGTTTTATATCTTTGCTTTTGCAATGCAACCGCCAATTAAAGGCCGCTGGACGGGCGTGGCGCGCGCCTTGGGCTGTCGCTTGTGGGATTGCCTATTGCTTCGCCGGACGCGATTGCGATACGTTAATTTGCGTTGAGGAGTAATATGTATGGATATGTGGCAGTGGTTTTCTGAAAATGAAAAAGTATTAAGTGGCATAGCTGCCGCTTTTGTTATTCTGGGCGCCTTTGCCACGGTCGGCAGAAACTTTCTCGTTCAATTGTTTTATAAATCTTCGGGCGGGCGCCGCCTGACGCTTGCCGAGCTGAGTAGGCCGTCGCCGCATCCGGTGCAATTTGCCAATTGCGATGGCGTGAACATTGCCTTCAGCACGCATGGCAAATCGTCCCCAAATTTATTGGTGACACCGGGCATTATTTCCAACCTGCATATTTCCGCCAACCTTCCGCCGCTTCAGCGCACGATGGCGGCTTTGGCGAAATTCAGCCGTGTGATCAATTTTGATAAGCGCGGGCAGGGGCTTTCCGATCCGGTGGCCAATGTGGCGACCATGCAAGAACGGGTGCAAGATATCCATGCTGTCGCCGATGCCTCTGGGGCCGATAAATTTGTTCTGATGGGAATTTCAGAAGGCGGCCCAATGAGCGTCAAATTCGCCGCCGAAAACCCAGACCGGGTTTGTGGGCTCATTTTATTCGGCACAACCCCCAAGTTCACCCGTGCCGATGACTATGCGATTGGACTATCGGACAGTGCGCTTGATTTATTGGGCGAGCAATGGGGGGAAGCGACGGCGCGGGACATATTATTTCCGAGCATCTCACGAGATGTCATCGACGATGACACTTACAAAGGATTTGAAATGCTTTTGTCTGACAAGCGGTCGTTGAAGCAGATTGTCGAATATATGAAGACTTTGGATGTGCGCGAGCTTCTTAAAGAGGTGCAATGTCCAACTTTGGTCATCCATTTTTCTGGCGACTTGGCGGTTCCGGCCCGGATGGGGCGCTATATGGCCGACCGCATTCCCAATGCAGAATATTTAGAAATTGCGGGTGTGGATCATTGCGACTTGGGCTCTGCGCCGGATGCGATTAAGACCATTCAGCGGTTCATGGCTTCGGCCACTTAGGCCGCCCCGCAGCCCCGAATCTAAGACGTCTAAGGCCGTCATGCGTATTTGTTTGGAGACTTGAGTAAATGTTTAATGATTTCTTAGAAAAACATTCAGAGCGTATCGGTATTATTTTCATTATCGTCTCGTTGCTTTTTGTCGGGTATGAGATAAGCGAAAACTCGCGCAGCTCGAAGGCTAGCAATCATTTGGCGTTGATTGACACGGCGATGCGCCTGAACGTCGAGATTATGAAGGACGACCAACTGGCTAAGGTTTTTCAAGACACAATGGACGGGGTTCGCTACCCCATAGGCAAATTGGATAATATGAAGCAAGAGCTTTTGCTGCAGCAATTGTACAATATCTGGGAGGTCGCGTTTTACAATTTCCACAAAGGCCAGCTAGAAGATGATGTCTGGCTTGCGTTCAGAGGATATTTCTCTGAGTATTTATTGCCAAAGTCATATGACTTTTGGGAAAAACACCGGTTCATGTATGGTCCGGCATTCCGCGAGCATGTCGACAGTATTCCGGCCAAAATGTAGATAATGCCCCGGTGGCTTCGCCACCCGTTTCGCATGTTTACCGATGTGCTGGGCATGGAACTGGTTGCCCTTTACGAGAGGCACCCGGCTGACTAACAGGCTTTCGCGCCCTTACTTTTCGAACATTGTACGAAAGGTATATCTTCGCCATCCCAAGCCTTTGTTAAAAGCAGAACTGGTAAATGACAGCCTGAAACTTTAAGATACAAGCTCCTTTTGAGATAAACGCAAGTGGGTACGATGAAATTTGCAAATCCGGATATTACCGCTGATGGCGAGGCGCGCGCTTGGGTTGACTTGACCCAGCTGGAAACGCTTTGGCTCAATACAGGCACTTTATGCAATATTCAGTGTGACCATTGTTACATCGAATCTAGCCCGACGAATGATCGGCTGGTGTATCTAACGCTGGCCGATGTGCGGAGCTATTTGGATGAAATTGCAGAGCAGGATTTAGGCACGCAACAAATTGGCATCACCGGCGGCGAGCCCTTCATGAACCCCGATATTATGCCAATCATCGAGTTGATTTTGGAGCGCGGCTTTGAGCTTTTGGTGTTAACCAATGCCATGAAGCCTATGGAGCATAAACGCGAAGCTTTGCTAAACGTGCTGTCGCGCTATGGCAGCCAAATGGTGCTGCGGATTTCGGTCGACCATTTTAGCCAAGCCTTGCATGAAGAGGAACGTGGCGAAAACACATGGGCCCCTATGGTGAAAGGGCTTCAATGGTTGTCCGCCCATGGCTTTGCCATTGATGTTGCAGGCCGCACGCGCTGGAACGATAAAGAAGACGATTTGCGCCATGGGTTTGCCCGGCTTTTTAACTCCTTAGACGTGAGCGTAGATGCCCAAAACCCAAAAGAACTCATGCTGTTTCCCGAGATGGATGAAGGCGCGGAAGTGCCCGAAATCACAACCGATTGCTGGGGCATTTTGAACGTAGACCCGAACGATATGATGTGCGCCACCTCGCGCATGGTGGTGAAGCGCAAAGGGGCCGAAAAACCCACTGTGCTGGCCTGCACTTTACTGCCGTATGAAGAAGAATTTGAAATCGGCACCACGCTGAAGCAAGCCAGTGAGCGGGTGAAACTGAACCATGCGCATTGTGCAAAATTTTGCGTTTTAGGTGGCGGTAGCTGTTCGGTTTAACCAGTCTAGCAATTGTTTTTGAGCCGAGAGTAAGCTCGCCTCAGCGGCCAGGCTTTCGCGCAGCCGAACCAAATCTGCCACCACATCTACATCTTGCTGCTCGGGTAGATAGTGAATTTCCAAATTCAGTTGACCCAGCTGGCCAACCAATTGCTGGAGCGTCGAGCTTTCGCTGTAGGTTACGTTAGTCCAGCAAGATTGCGGAATGTCTACCCCACCAGCAAATAGATAAAACCCACCATCGGAACACGGGCCAAGCACGATGGCGTTGGGGTTTTGCACGAGATGCTTTTGCGCTGCCTCGAGCAGGCTAGGTGTCAATTGCGGGCTGTCGGTTCCCATCAACATGGAGGCGCCATGGCTTTGGCGTAATTTGCAATAGACCTGATGCAAGCGGGCGCCCAAATCGCCATCCCCCGTCCAAAAGTGAGGCAGGTTTTGCCATTGCGCGTGGTCCAACCCATCGGCTTCCGCGATGGCCCAATGCGGGCAGATGGCGGGGGGTAAAGCCAACGCTAATTGCTCAATTGCCAGAACACTCAACTGATAAAACTGCTCTGCCTCTGATGTGCCGATGCTGGCGGCCAAACGTGTTTTCACGGGAGACAGCGCCGCTGTTTTGGCAAAAATTCCCAAGCCAATCCGCTCCACGCGGCGTGTCTCTCGCACTATTGCCATTTCACGCGCACCACTTGCTTGAGCCATAAAAATTGATGCAGCAGGGTGGTTTTGAGCCAGCCGTTTTGCTGATATTTGCGCGCACTGGTGGTCAGCCTTGTCGCCACTCGGTTGAGTTTGACGCCAGCCCCATGCGCCTGCCATACAAACAAATGGTCTTCCCCATAAGGCGCCGTTTCAGGGTAGGCGCCGAGGGCGTCAAACAGCTGCTTTTCGAGGCAAAACCCCTGGTCGCCAAAAGGGCAGCCAAAAAACCGCGAGCGCAGGTTGGCCCCCCAGCTATTTATCTTCATACGCCAGCCGCCTCCGGCAAAGGCCAGGTCGAAATAATGCAAAGCCTGTGGCTGGTCGGCAATGGCTTTTTGCAGCTTATGCCAAGCGTCCTCGGGCAGGCTGGAATCGGCATGCACAAACCATAAATAAGCGCCCGTAGCTTTCGCAGCCCCCGCGTTGAGGCTCGCCGCACGGCCTGCCTCTTGCGACAGGATGACTTCTATTTCAGGCGGCAGCGCGTCGAGGAGGGCGGTCGGTTTTGGCTCGTGCGGTGCCAAAGGAATGATAACCGACAGGGGCACAGCTACGCGCATAGCACTTCCATCAACGCGCGCTTTTCGTCTGGGATGCCTTCGGGCGGCGTCAGCAGGGCCGTTGCAAGGGTCTCGCGGTAACTTGCTTGCGCCTCGGGCAGCGGCGTTTCTAGCAAGGACAGCAATAAGTCTTTCGCTTGGGCTAGGCTGTCGCCAAAGCGTGAAATAACATCCGCGACGCTGACGTGCTGACTTGGGTCATCCATCCAGCAATCGTAATCTGTGGCAATGCCAATGGTCGCATAGCAAAGCTGGGCTTCGCGGGCCAAGAAGACCTCTGGCACATTTGTCATGCCCACAAGGTCACACCCTGCGCCGCGTAAAAAATGGCTTTCCGCTTTGGTGCCAAGGCGTGGGCCGTCCACCCCGGCATAGGTTTTATCTAAATGGAGGGGCAGGTTCATTTGTTTGGCTTTGCCGGCCACCCAGGCGGTTAGGTTTGGGCAGACGGGCTCGGCGGTGGAGACATGGGCGGCGACCCCCTCGCCAAAAAAAGTGCGCTCGCGGTTGCCTTTAACAAAGTCAAAATACTGCGAGGGAATGGCAAATTCACCTGGGCGAATTTCCTCCCGCAGGCTACCGACGGCTGAAAAGCCAAGCACTTGCCGAGCGCCTAGCTTTTTGAGCGCAAAAATATTGGCGCGGTAATTCACTTCATGCGGCAAAAGTTCGTGGGTTCGGCCGTGGCGCGGTAAAAACAGCACCTCGCGATCGCCATACTCGGCTTTCATCACAGGGGCCGAAGCCGGCCCAAAAGGCGTGCTTACGGTGAGCTCTTCTTTTACCTTAAGCCCCTCAATTTGATAAAGTCCTGTTCCACCTATAATCGCTAACATTTGGCCATGGCTCCGTTGCTTGTGGCCAGCACCGGCGAGCCATCGCCTGCATCGTAATGCAGGTTTGGCTTCGCTTCCAACCACAATTATGGGTCGCTCGCCGGGTTTTCGTCTACCTGTCGGTGGCGGCCATGGATATGGCGGGCGTTGCTTGGCTGGGTGAATCGGTGTGAGCTTAGGCCTCATAGGCAGACGGGGATGCGTCGGCTGAAATTTTGGAGTATCCGATGAGCCTTACTTTTTACGATTACACCCCAGCCCCAAGCCCGCGTCGGGCGCGAATTTTTCTGCATGAAAAAGGCATTGAGCTGGAGACCGTGCAAATTGATATGACGGCGGGCGAACAATTGGGCGAGGCGTTTCGCGCCATCAGCCCCACGTGCACTTTGCCAGCTCTGCGTTTGGAAGACGATACGGTGTTGACCGAAAACGCTGGCATCACCGCATGGGCCGAAGCCTACCAGCCCAATCCGCCGCTCTTGGGCACGACGCCAACCGAAAAAGGTTTGGTTGCGACTTGGAATGCGCGAAGTGAATTCGAAGGGCTTTTCGCGATTGCCGAAACCTTGCGCAATTCTTCCAAAGGCATGAAGGACCGCGCCACCACGGGGCCGGTTAATTATGCGCAAATTCCACAATTGGCCGAGCGCGGACGCACGCGCCTTGGGCATTATTTCGATACGCTGAACGCGCGCCTAGAAGGGCGCGATTTCGTGGCGCTGGACGATTTCTCCTTGGCCGACATCACCGCGCTGGTAGCGGTAGATTTTGCCAAATGGGTGCGCGTGGAACCGAGCGAGGCACATGCTAATATTAAACGCTGGCACGCCACTGTGTCCGCACGCCCAAGCGCGAAAGCATAAATCGTCCAAGCTTTATTTGCCGGTTCGCGCCGGTCGCAAAATTTGTGAAAACGGGCTTGGTTCCTATCCTAATTGTGCCTAGGCTATCGATAGAATTTTAGGAGCGAAACATGACCCATATTCAACCAACGATTGTCGCCGGTGT
>JABHDF010000050.1 GCA_018673175.1 Rhodobiaceae bacterium
CCGAGGCCCGCATTCAATCCAACCATGACTGCGTCAAAGGCCAAGAGCAGCAGCCGGGCCTCGTGAGCCTGCTGCAAGGTGTCTCTATAGACTAGGCAGATTTTCGGCACAAAAAAGGGCGGCGCTCGTTTTCGCGAGGCCGCCCTATTTATTTATGAAATCAGCTTTAGTTTTTGCTTTGGTCAACCAATTGATTGGCCGAAATCCAAGGCATTTTGCTGCGCAGATCCGCACCGACTTTTTCAATCGGGTGCGCATCATTTACTTTGCGGAATTCTTTAATCTCTTCTTGTCCACCTTGCATCCAGCGATCGGTAAACTTGCCGGTCTGAATATCCTCAAGGATTTTCTTCATTTCAGCTTTGGTGTCGCTCGTTACAACGCGAGGGCCCGACACATATTCGCCAAACTCGGCTGTGTTGGAAATCGAGTAGTTCATGTTCGAAATGCCACCCTCATAAATCAGGTCGACGATGAGTTTCACTTCGTGCAGGCATTCGAAATAGGCCATCTCAGCTGGGTAACCAGCTTCGGTTAGCGTTTCGTAACCCGCTTTGATGAGCTCGACAACACCGCCGCATAAAACCGCCTGCTCGCCGAACAAGTCGGTTTCGCATTCGTCGCGGAATGTCGTCTCGATGATGCCCGAACGACCACCGCCCACGCCACAAGCGTAAGACATAGCCAAATCACGAGCCGAACCAGAAGCGTCTTGCGCCACAGCTACCAGACAGGGCACGCCGCCGCCTTTGGCATATTCGCCGCGCACGGTATGGCCAGGGCCTTTGGGGGCAACCATCGACACATCCAAATCTGGACGCGCTTGGATGAGACCAAAGTGAATGGCCAAGCCATGAGCAAACATCAAGGTTCCGCCTTCGCGGATGTTCTCTGCGATGTCGGCGTTGTAAATGTCTTTTTGCAATTCATCTGGCGTCAGGATCATCACGACATCGGCCCAAGCAGAGGCTTCCGCAATGGTTTTCACAGCAATGCCTTCGGCTTCGGCCTTGGCAGCCGAGGCAGAGCCGGCACGCAGGCCAACACAAATATCGGTAACACCGCTATCGCGCAAGTTCAGCAAATGCGCGTGGCCTTGCGAACCATAGCCAATCACAGCTACTTTTTTGCCTTTAATCAGGTTTACATCCGCATCGCGGTCATACAGCATTTCCATCCATCTATTCCTTAAAGTCTGGTTAGGGTTTCGTTAAATCTACATAGCTTCGGGGCCGCGAGAGATAGCTGCCGCGCCTGTGCGCGAAACTTCTCGAAGACCCAGAGGTTTCATCAGCCCAATAAAGGCATCAATTTTTTCGGTGTTACCGGTAATCTCAAAGACGAAGCTATCCGGCGTCGCATCTACCACACGGGCGCGGAAGGCTTCCGACATGCGAAGCGCTTCGACGCGGGCATCGCCCTTGCCGGCCACTTTCACCAAAGCCAATTCGCGCTCGACGCTCTCGCATTCGACCGTCAAATCGACCACCCGATGCACGGGCACCAAGCGACCCAATTGGGCTTTAATTTGTTCAATCATCGGAGGCGTGCCCAAAGTCACAATGGTGATGCGAGACATATGCTCTTGATCATCCACTTCGGCCACGGTCAGGCTGTCGATATTATAGCCACGGCCTGAAAACAGACCGATGACGCGCGCCAAAACCCCCGCCTCATTATCTACGAGGACGGAAAGCGTATGCCGCTCAATTTGATTTTCTGCGCTCATCTTCAACCTTCTCAAAAATCGGCCTTTCGACCTATTCATGCGCCTTTCTATAGCGCACTCACTGGGTGGTTAAAAGCCCGATTATTCGCCTTCATTTAAACCAGAGCTTTGCCCGCATCTGAGACTTCAATATCTAAGCCTTCGCTATCGGCGAGAAGCATTTCATTATGCGCCGCGCCCGATGGGATCATCGGGAAACAATTTTCGTCTTTGGTCACGATGCAATCAAAAATAACTGGGCCTGGCGTGTCGATCATGCGCTTAATGGCATCATCCAATTCAGCGGCTGTTTCGGCCCGAATGCCCGTGGCACCATAGGCTTCTGCCAATTTAACAAAATCAGGCAGGGCTTCCGAATAAGAGCTGGAATAGCGCCCACCGTGCAGCAATTCCTGCCATTGGCGCACCATGCCCATATATTCATTGTTCAAGATAAAAATCTTAATCGGCAACCGATATTGCACCGCCGTTGATATCTCCTGCATGGTCATTTGCACCGAGGCTTCGCCTGCAATGTCGATAACCAGACTTTTGGGATGCGCCACTTGCACACCAACGGCCGCCGGAATGCCATAGCCCATCGTGCCCAAGCCACCAGAGGTCATCCAGCGATTGGGGTCTTCAAAACGATAATATTGTGCCGCCCACATTTGGTGCTGGCCCACTTCGGTGGTGATGTAAGTGTCAGCGTCTTTGGTCAGCTCATACAAGCGCTCGACCGCATATTGTGGCTTGATGGCTTTGGCGTCTTTTTTGTAAGCCAAGCATTTTCTATCCCGCCAGCCCTCAATCTCTTCCCACCAGCTGGCCAGCGCTTTTTTGTCTGGCGTCACCGCGTCCGATTTATAGACCCGCAGCATGTCTTCTAAAACATGCGCGCAATCGCCCACAATCGCGACATCGACCATGACGTTTTTATTGATGCTCGAGGGATCGATATCAACATGGATTTTCTTCGAGTTCGGCGCAAACTTATCCAAAGTGCCGGTGATGCGGTCATCAAAGCGCGCACCGATGTTAATCATCACGTCGCAATCATGCATCGCCCAATTGGCTTCATAGGTGCCGTGCATGCCCAACATACCCAACCATTGCTTATCGGCCGAGGGATAGCTGCCCAGACCCATGAGGGTTGAGGTGATCGGGAAACCCGTCAATTTAACAAATTCGCGCAGCAATTGGCTGGCCTGCGGGCCTGAGTTGATGATGCCGCCACCGGTATAAAAAATTGGCTTTTTGGCATTGGCAATCAGCTCCACCGCTTGCTTGATGGCGGCCATGTCGCCCTTCAGTTGCGGCTGATAGCTTTTGTGCTTCACCGCTTTCGGCTTCATGTAGGGGCCGAGCGCAAACTGGATATCTTTTGGAATATCGACAACCACAGGGCCCGGACGACCGGTGGTAGCAACTTGAAACGCCTCATGCATGATGCGCGCCAAATCGTTGATGTCTTTGACCAAATAATTGTGCTTGGTGCAGGGGCGCGTGATGCCAACGGTGTCGGCCTCTTGAAACGCGTCACCGCCGATGAGATGCGTCGGCACCTGCCCAGTAATGCAAACCATGGGAATACTATCCATCAAAGCATCGGTAAGGCCGGTCACCGCATTGGTGGCGCCGGGGCCGGAGGTAACCAAAACCACGCCGCATTTGCCGGTCGAGCGCGCATAGCCCTCGGCCGCATGGGTGGCGCCCTGCTCGTGGCGAACCAGAATATGCTCGATAGATTCCTGCTGGAATATCTCGTCATAAATCGGCAAAACCGCGCCGCCAGGGTAGCCAAAAATATGCTCTACACCATGGTCTTGCAAAGATTGCAGAACGATTTGTGCGCCGTTTAATTGTTTGTCCATCGTATCGCAACGGCCAAAGCCGCCTCCATATTATGAGTGGGCGCACCAATCCCTATGTCGGCGCAGCCTCGTGAAGAAGCGAAAATAGCAATATTTATGTCGTGGTCAAGCTATTTTGTGAAATAAATGAAAAGATTTTATCATAGTTATCGGTGTAATCTTGCTCAGAGAAACTTTCCCAGCCGGTCATTTGATTGCGAAACCAGGTCATTTGGCGTTTGGCATAGCGGCGTGTGGCTTGTTGCGCCTGCTCTATGGCTTGCTCGCGGGTCAGATTACCTTGCACAAAGTCCAGGATCTGCGATACGCCGAGCGCCTTGCGGATGGTGGTCTCAAGCGGCAAGTGGAGCGCGGCCAGCGCCTCGACTTCTTCTAGTGCCGCGCCTTGCATCATCTGTTCAAAGCGCAAATTGCAGCGCGCATAGAGCCAGTCTCTATCTGGCAGGAGTAAAATTCTATGCGCCTGCGTCAACGGCGCTTGTGGTTTTATCTTTTGCCAATCCGACAACCGCGTGCCCGTCGCGGCCCAGACTTCTAGCCCACGCAAAATACGTTGCTTGTCGGTTGGCTGCAGGCGCTCCGCCAAGGGGGGATCGCGTTGGTGCAGCTCGGCATATAATTCGGCCAAGCCAATGGCCTCGAGGCGTTGGCGCCAATGCTCGCGCACATCGGAAGGGATTTCTGGCAAATCGACCAGACCGTCGGTTAGGCTTTTAAAATACAGCCCCGTGCCGCCCACCACGATGGGCACTTGGCCAGCCGCTTGGGCCTGCTGGATTTGCGCCAAAGCCTGCTCTTGCCAAACACCCACGCTATAGGGCGCGCCTGCCGCTACATGCCCATAAAGCGCGTGGGGGGCTTGGGCTTCTTCTTGCGCGCTGGGGCGCGCGGTTAATTGGCGTAACGTGTCGTAGACTTGTAAGCTGTCGGCATTAATGATGCGCCCGTTAATTTGTTTGGCCAGCGCCAAGGCCAATGCAGACTTGCCGCTGGCGGTGGAGCCTGCAATAAGAAGGGGCAAAAATTCGCCAGTCGAAGATACAGTCGAAGACATAGACATAGATATAGACATAGGCGTTAGTCTTACAGGGTTGAGGACAAATGACACAACAAATCAATGAAGCCACTTTTTTGGTTCTAACGGCCGCCCCCCAAAGCGGCTATTTTACGCCTGCCCGATTGAGCGAACTGGCCACACAATTTCCAGATCTGCCCGCGGCCAAAAGCTTAAGCCAAGATGCCGTCGAATTTGCGCTACAGAGCCACAACAGTGAGCTGGCCGCGCCATTGGCTGAATTTCCCTTTGATGTGAATTGGGTCGACGGCGCGAATCGGCGCAAAAAAATGCTCATCGCCGATTTGGAATCCACCATCATCGAGCAGGAATGTTTGGATGAGCTGGCGGTGGTGATCGACAAGCAAGCCGTGATGGTGGATATCACCACGCGCGCCATGCGCGGCGAATTAGATTTCGAGCCAGCCCTGAAAGAACGCGTGGCCATGCTGAAAGGCTTGCCCGAAAGCGCCCTGCAAGACCTGTATGACACCGGGATTACGCTGATGCCCGGCGCCCAAACCTTGCTCGCCACCTTGCGGGCGCAGGATGTATTTTGCGGCCTTGTCTCTGGCGGTTTCGCGTTTTTTGCCGACCGCATTGCCCAGCGAATCGGCTTTCACCGCTTTCAGTGCAATGACCTAAACCTCACCGATGGGGTTTTGGATGGCACCGTGGTGGAGCCTATTTTGGGACGCGCCGCCAAGGCCGAAATTCTAACCGCTTGGGCGCAAGAGTTGGGCCTCACGCCCGACGACGTTTTGGCCACGGGCGATGGCTCCAATGATTTGGCCATGTTGAAAATAGCCGGCATGGGCGTGGCGTTTCGCGCCAAGCCTGCGGTTGCCGAAGCGGCACAATACACGCTTCAGCACGCAGACCTTACGGGGCTTTTATACCTACAAGGCTATAGCGAAAGCCAGTTTCAAACCGCCTAATTGCTTAATGGGATGGCGATGAAACGCACGGTGCCGCGCGACTTCACGAAAACCAGAACCGATTTACGACCCGATTTCTCGGCCCTTTTCAGAGCCTCGACAGCCGTTTTGGCTGACCCGATGGTCTTTTGATCGATTTCAGAAATCACATCGCCAACACGTATGCCTGATTCAAAAGCCATGCTAGAGCGGTCCATCTCCACCACCAAAGCGCCGCTGGCATTATCGCCAAGCTCGAAATCACGCCGCGACTTCGGGTTGATGTTTTGCAAAGTAAGACCCAAATAGGCGTGGGTTTTTGTATCTTGCTGTTTCTCGACTTGGCTCTGGGCTGGCTTTTTATCAACCGCTGCCTCTTGCAAACGTCCGGTCACGATTTTAATGCGCTTGGTGCGCCCGCGGCGGATCAGCTCGACATTTACTGGCTTATCGATTTTGGTCTCCGCCACAATGCGCGGCAAATCTCGCATGGTGGGCACAGGCTTATTGTCAAATTTGACAATCACATCCCCAACTTTCAGGCCGCCCTTTTCGGCTGGGCCGACTGGCGATACTTCAGATACCAAAGCGCCGCGCGCTTTTCCAAGCGATAGGCTTTCGGCCAATTCGTCGGTAACTTCTTGAATGCGCACGCCCAACCAGCCGCGGCGGGTTTCGCCATATTGGCGCAATTGCGCGATGACGGACGTGGCAAGGTTCGACGGAATGGAAAATCCAATACCGACCGAGCCGCCCGATGGCGAAATAATCGCCGAGTTCACGCCAATGACTTCGCCCTTCATATTAAACAAGGGGCCGCCCGAGTTGCCTTTGTTAATCGCGGCATCGGTTTGGATGAAACTATCATAGGGGCCTGCATTAATGTCGCGTTTGATGGCTGAAATAACCCCCGCCGAAAGCGAGCCGCCAAGACCAAACGGATTGCCAATGGCAATCACCCAATCGCCCACACGGGCTTTGGCGCTATCTCCCATCGGCACAAAAGCCAACTTCTTTTTGGTTTTCACCTGCAAAACAGCCAAGTCGGTTTTCGGGTCGCGGCCAATAATTTCGGCCGGCAATTTACTGCCGTCAGAGAAGTTGATGGTAATCTCATCCGCCTCTTCGATGACGTGATTATTGGTGATGATGATGCCGTTGGGGTCGACCACAAAGCCCGAGCCAAGCGAGGATACCTTGCGGCTTTGTGGCTGGCTGTTGGGGTTATTTGGCGGGCCATTTTGGCCGCGACGTTGATTGAAAAACTCTTCGAAGAAATCTCCAAACGGTGGCTGGCCGGGGCCGCGCGAGTTGCGCTGCGGTAAGGTTTGCGAGGTGGAGATATTCACCACGGCTGGCATCAGGCGTTCGGCTAAATCAGCAAACCCTTCTACAGGACGGGCGAGGCTTGGCGAGGCCAATAAAGGAAGAACCATTAAGGTGAGGATGAGAGAGAAACGAAGAGCGCGAACAGACTGCATGATTATTCCTACTTAAAAATTGCTATTTGAGAAGCCAGACCAAACCGACCCCAAGAGCCAGAGCGATGATGCCACCGCGTCGTAAGGTGGCATCATCGACCTGTTCCAATTGTTTCATCATAGAGCGCAAAAATGTCGGAAAAAGGGCATAGAGAGCCCCCTCAAAAGCCAATACGAGGGCGAAAGCCAAAAAGACTTTCTCCAGCATTATCGAACGGCTTTTTTCGCGTCCGCTTTCGCCTTGGCAGCAATCTCTGGACATAGCGAGTCGCTCAACGAACGGCCCTTGGCTGTCAATTTGGCGACATTCACGCGTTGACCACGTTTCACCGTGCCACGCTTGCTCGGGGCCAGAACGCTGTTCGGGTTTTTCATGAACTGCAAGAACGAGCTGTCTGGAGACATCACCATCGTGGTGCCCTCTTCGAGTGCCGTTGTATAGGCCTGCATGGAACGATAAAAAGCGAAGAAGTCTGGGTCTTGTCCAAAGACACGGGCAAACACACGCGTCCGGCAGGCATCGCCTTGACCGCGAATAACTTCACTATCGCGGGTGGCTTCGGCAGTCAAAACCGTCACTTGCTTGTCGGCTTGGGCGCGAATGGCACGCCCGACTTCTTGACCCCGCGCCCGAAACTCAGCCGCTTCTTGTTCGCGTTCGGTTTGCATACGACGATAAATCGCTTGGCTGTTGGCTTGCGGCAAGTCGGCACGACGAATGCGCACATCGACAATCTCAATGCCGAAATCAGCCGCTTGCTCATTGACCAATTTGGTGATCCGGGTCATCAGCTTGGAACGCTCGTCGCGGACCACGGTTTGAAACTCTTCCTCGCCCAATACCGAGCGCATAGAAGAAGACACAATGGCCGCCAAACGCGAGCGCGCCCGACGCTCATCGCGCAGCGCTTTGTAGAACTGCAAAGGATCGGTAATTTTATAACGGGTGAAAGCATCCACGACCAAACGCTTTTGGTCCGAGGCAATCAGCTCTTCCGCTGGGGTATCCAAATCGAGGATACGCTTATCGACGAAAATCACATTTTGCACGAAGGGCATTTTGAAGTTAAGCCCTGGCTCGGTAATCACACGACGCGGGTCGCCAAATTGCAGCACCAAAGCCTGTTGCGTTTGATGCACGGTGAACAAGGAAGCCGAGGCGATAACGCCCAGCACGATGAGAAGGAAAACGGCAATCAGTCCTGTGCGTTGCATTATTTTGTCTCCTTGCTAGTCGAGCGGCTGTTCAGCTGGTCGAGCGGCAGATATGGCACGACGCCATTGCCGTTGTTTTCGATGATAATTTTATTGGTTCGCGCCATAACTGTTTCTAGCGTTTCCAAGAAAATCCGTTGGCGGGTAACGCCTTGCGCGGCACGGTATTCGGTGTAAATCGAGGCAAAGCGCGTGGCCTCACCATCGGCTTCCGCAACCGTTTGGGCCCGATAAGCCTCCGAGTCACGACGAATACGAACGGCCTCACCTTGGGCTTCTGGAACCACCCGGTTGGCGTAGGAATTGGCTTCATTGCGGGCGCGTTCTTGGTCGGCACGCGCGGCTTGCACATCGCGGAAGGCGTCGATAACCGCAGCGGGCGGATCGACTTTCTGCATTTTCACCTGCGTGATGCCAATACCCGCATTATAACTGTCGAGCGTGGCTTGCATCAGCGCTTTGACTTGCTCTTCGTTGTTTTGGCGTTGTTCGGTCAAAATCGGCTGAATGTCGTTTTGTCCGACAATCTCGCGCATGGTGCTTTCGGCCACGGCTTTTACTGTGCCCGTTGGGTTTTGAATGTTGAACAGGAAATTGGGCGCATCGTCGATGACCCAGAAAACCGAGAAATCAACGTCGACGATGTTTTCGTCCCCCGTCAGCATCAGGCTTTCTTCTGGCACATCGCGCGTGACACCTGCCGAGCGGCGGTCGTCGCCAGCGCGCATACCAATATCCACACGGTTGACCGTGGTGACTTTGGGCGTTACCGCGCTCTCAATGGGATACGGAAGGTGATAATTCAGACCTGGTGCAGTTTGCGTATGAAACTTGCCAAAGCGCAAAACAACGCCCTGCTCATCGGCGCCCACGCGGTAAAAGCCGCTGACTGCCCAAACTCCGATAAGCACGGCCAAAATAACCAGTATTCCCGAGGCGCCACCGGCACCGGGCACGAGGCCGTTAAAGCGGGCTTTTAAATCGCGAAGCAATTCGTCGAGGTCGGGTTCATTTCCACGATTGGGGCCACGGCCCGAACCACGATTGGGACCACGATTGGAGCCGCCCCCGTTCGAGCCGCCTCCATTGGAGCCATTCGATCCGTTCCCCCAAGGGTTTTGATTGTCTGATTTGTTATCCCAGGGCATGAAACTTCCTCCTAATAGGTCTTGCTCTTTATAGGCCAGGCTTGGCGTATCCACAATCTAACAAAGGGACGCCGAGACCGAGCGCACAACCAAACCCATTGAAAGTTCAGTCTTGAGCCATCATATAGTGGTAATGTGGGGACGCTGCGCCTGCTTTTCAAGCGCCGATAGAAAGAATTCGACATGAGCCAAATTACCGACGCAGACATTCGAGACACGCTCGACAGCCTGACACCCGATGGCGAGACGCAATCGCTCATCGCCAGCGATCGTGTGCAAGGGATTGTGGTGAAAGGTGGCAATATTGGCTTTTCCATCGAGGTCGATGGCTTAAGCGGCGATGCCGTCTCTGCGGTGAAAGAGCAAGCCGAAGCGGCTGTGCGCGCGCTTACCGGCGTTTTATCGGTGACATGCGTTTTGACCGCACATAAAGCCCCCTCGTCAGCGAGCCCCGACAGCAAACCTGCCCCAAAGGGCCCACATAATAGCGCCAGTACAGAAGTGCCAAAAGTATTCGAGCGCATTGGCGCGGTCATTGCCGTAGCGTCTGGCAAGGGTGGCGTTGGCAAATCTACTGTGGCCGTGAACTTGGCCATCTCCATGGCCCAGCAAGGCAAACGCGTGGGACTGCTGGATGCCGATATTTATGGCCCATCCGCCCCGCAGCTTTTGAACATTGGCGATAAGCCAGACCTGAATGAGGAGAAGAAACTCATTCCCGTCGAGCGTCACGGTATTTTTACCATGTCCATCGGCTATATGGTGTCGCCCGAACAGGCGATGATTTGGCGCGGGCCCATGGTGCAAAGCGCGCTCATTCAAATGCTCGACGATGTGGCATGGCCTGAGCTGGATGTTTTGATTATGGACATGCCACCGGGCACGGGCGACATTCAATTGACCATGGCGCAGCGTATTCCAGTGACCGGTGCTTTGCTGGTCACCACGCCGTCGAGCCTGGCCACGGCCGATGTGAAACGCGCCATTGTGATGTTTGAGAAAACTGAAATTCCGGTGTTTGGCCTAGTTGAAAACATGGCCTATATGAGCGCTCCCGATGGCAGCAAATTATTTCCCTTTGGCCAAGGTGGCAAAGATCTGGCCACCAAACTGGGGCTAAAACATCTCGCTGCCCTGCCACTCGATCCGGCTGTGCAAGCCGCCAGCGAAAGCGGCGTGCCGCTGAGTGCGCCACAAAACACGCCAGCAGAGGTGAGCGAAACAGCGCAAGCTTTCACCGATTTAGCCGCTGCCCTGATGAACCAAATTTAGGAGACACCCATGAGTGATGCGCCAAAAAAAGCCTATCGATATTTAACCGGTGCCGATGATGTAGAATTTTGCCAACGCGTTTCCGACGCTTTGCGCGACGGCTGGGTGCTTTATGGCCCCACCAGCCTAGAGGTCGACGCAAAAGGCAATCGCCATTGCGGACAGGCTCTCGTATTGCCTGAGTTTTTGCCTAAAGATTTAAAAAATTAAGCGGCAGACCCGGCGCATCCCACTCGGTTTTGAGCAAGCGTCCCGTGCTGGAGGCCGTGATAAAGGCGGTCTTTAAATCGGCGCCGCCAAAGCAAATGTTCGTCGTCATAAAATCATCGGTCGCGACATGTCGGATATCGCCCGTTTCGGGGTGAATGCGGGAAATGCCGCCCCCCACAATCGTTGCCACACAAATCGTGCCATCGGCTTCGACGGCCAGACTGTCGAAGAAATTCAAACCTGACGGCGAGGCGATAAAAGTTTTCTGACTGGTTTGGGCACGGCCCTTTATTTGGCCCGGCCCCGCTAGCTCAAACCCCCAAAGGCGCGCGCCTTGGGTTTCGGCCACGTAGACTTTATCTTCTTGCGGACTTAAGCCAATGCCGTTTGGGGTCTCGATGGGAAACACCATTTGCTCGATGAAGCTACCATCGGCTTTGGCATAATAAACCGCGCCGCGGTCTTTTAAACGATCGAAGCCTTTGCCCAAATCGGTAAACCAAAAGCCGCCTGATTTATCAAAAACAATGTCATTGGGGCCGCGCAACGGCTCGCCATCGCAAGCCGTATAGAGAACGTCGGATTTTCCTGTCGCCAGATCGACGCGCTCGATGCGCCCGCCAGAATAATCGGCGGCGATGTCGCCAGGGTGCAGCGCGCCATTATGTTCGGCCCAATCGAAGCCGCCATTGTTGCAAACATAGACCGCCCCATCGGGGCCAATAGCGGCGCCATTTGGGCCCCCGCCGAGGTCTGCGATAACCTCAACGGTTCCCTTGGGGGTCACGCGACTGAGCGTGCCACGCGCGATTTCCACCAGAATAACGGAGCCATCTGGCATAGCGATAGGCCCTTCTGGGAAGCGTAATCCGGATGCGATTTCTTGCATAAAGCCCTCCTCTTGGCACCGCACACGTCTCGGCACGGGCTGCGGTTTTAGCGACGCTGAAGCGTGATAAAACTATAGTCGGCGCTATCTTTTTCGCCAGCGGAAAATCGCTCGCGCGTTTGTTCGTGCCAATCACTGGGCTGGCTGAGCGCAAAACGTGTGTCGCCCTCGGGCGCGGCGTGCACTTGGGTTAGGTGCACGGTGCTTGCCATCGGTTCGAAGATTTTATAAATCTGCCCGCCACCGATAATCATCACGGTTTCCACATCGCCAGCCGCTTGAACGCCGGCTTCGGCCGAAGCCACGCACACCACGCCCTCTGGCAAATCTAACTGGCTGCGGCTGATGACGATATTCAGGCGACCTGGCAAGGCCCGTCCGATGGATTGCCACGTCAGGCGCCCCATGATAATGGGGCAGCCCATGGTCACTTGTTTAAAATGCTTTAAGTCAGACGGCAAGCGCCATGGCATGTCGCCATCTTTGCCGATGATGCCATTTTCGGCCACGGCCACGACCATCTCGATGTTCGCCATATTAGACCGCAATTGGCGCCGCGATGTGCGCTTGCGAGACATAATTGGTCAGCTCGAAATCATCGAAGGTGAAATCGAAGATATCTTTTTTATCCGGGTTCATCACCAGCCCAGGTAGATTGCCGGGTTTGCGCATCAGCTGTTCTTTGGCTTGGTCGATATGATTGAGATAGAGATGCGCATCGCCCAATGTATGAATGAACTCACCGGGCTCCAAATCACAAACTTGCGCCAACATTTGCGTCAGCAAAGCATAGGACGCGATGTTAAAGGGCACGCCGAGGAAAATATCGGCCGAACGCTGATATAGCTGGCAAGACAGCTTGCCGCGCGCAATGTAAAACTGAAACAAGCAATGACAGGGCGGCAGCGCCATGTCTTCCACGTCAGCGGGGTTCCAAGCGGTGACAATATGTCGGCGCGAGTCCGGATTGTTTCTCAACTGTTGAACCAGCTGCGTAATCTGGTCGATATGCGCCCCGCCTGGGGTTTGCCAACTGCGCCACTGCTTGCCGTAAACGGGCCCTAATTCGCCTGATTCATCGGCCCAATCATCCCAAATCTTGACACCATTTTCCTTCAAATAGGCGATGTTTGTGTCGCCCGAGAGAAACCATAGCAATTCATGGATGATGGATTTTAAATGCAGTTTCTTGGTCGTCAGAACCGGAAATCCGCGGCCCAAGTCGAACCGCATTTGATGGCCGAACACCGATAAAGTGCCGGTTCCTGTGCGATCTTCGCGTTTGACGCCCGTGTGCAGCACGCGCTCTAGAAGGGTTAAGTATTCTTTCATAGCCTCATATTCAACGATTCTTGTGGGCGGGCGCAATCCCTTTCGCAAGCCCCCTGTTATTTACCTGTGAGAAATGATATATGTGGGGCGTCGGCTTGCCGACTATGGCGATAAACGGACTTCGTAATAAACCTATCGGACCCGGGGGCAGTACCCGGCGCCTCCACCAAATCTTTTTAGCTTTTTGGGGGCGAACCAGGATCGACGAGGGCGTAAAGGATGTATCCGTCGCTCGGCATGGTACCATCGTTATCGGGCCATTTTAGTAGTTGCAAATGACAACTATGCGGAAGTAGCCGTCGCTGCGTAAGCAGTCACGACCTTCACATTAAGTCCATTTCCTTCGCAGGTTTTGGCGGGGTTCGGGAGGCACCTGGCAACAGAAGCCTCCTACTTTTTTGTGACCAACCAAGCAGCAAAACGGAAAACCACTCTATGTCCGACGATACGACGCCTACTTTACCGCCCTCCGGCAACGCTGATGACTTTTACCAATATGCCGAGCGCGCTCAAACCGCCCTCCTCGATATGGTAAGAAATGTGCTGCACCAAGTGGCGCAAGACGGGCTGGTTGGCGAGCATCATTTCTATCTGACCTATTATACCCAAAGCGAAGGGGTGGCTTTGTCGGATAAAATGCGCGCCGCCCACCCAGAAGAAATTACCATTGTCTTGCAAAACCAATTCGAAGACCTCGAGGTCGACGATGACGCCTTTCGGGTTACCTTGAGTTTCAACAACCAAGCGGAACGCCTGGTTGTGCCGTTTAAAGCCTTATCGAAATTCTACGATCCATCCGTCGCCTTTGGGTTGATGTTTGATGTCGAGCCACCGTTTACCGAAGACGCAAAGGCCCCTTTAGAAGAAGAGACTGGCCTAGCCGAAGACGGCCAAAAGGCCGCGCCAAAACCAGATGGCGCCAGCGGCGAAGTGGTGAGCCTCGATAGTTTTCGCGATAAATAAGAGACAAATGCGGCAGCCCTATGCTAGACCGCGATACAAGATTTGACGATTTTAGGGAGTTACGGCCATGACCGATACACGCAAAGAAACCGACAGCTTTGGCCCATTAGAAGTGCCATCCGAAAAATATTGGGGCGCCCAAACACAGCGCTCTTTGGGTAACTTTAAAATCGGCACTGAAAAAATGCCGCTCCCGCTCGTCCGCGCCCTTGGCATTGTAAAAATGTCTGCCGCGCAAGCCAATATGTCCTTGGATAATTTGGAAAGCGATATTGGCCAGGCCATTGTTAACGCTGCGGCGGAAGTCGCGGAAGGCAAATTAGACGAGCATTTCCCTCTCGTGATTTGGCAAACGGGCTCTGGCACGCAGTCGAATATGAACGCCAATGAAGTGATTTCCAATCGCGCTATCGAAGCCATGGGCGGGACTATGGGCTCGAAAGACCCCGTGCATCCCAATGACCATTGCAACCGCAGCCAATCGTCCAATGACACCTTCCCAACCGCCATGCATATTGCCGCGGCCGAAGAAGTCGTGCACCTTTTGGTGCCCAGCCTAAATAAATTAGCCAATGCGCTGAACGATAAAAAACAGGCTTTCAAAGACATCATCAAAATCGGCCGCACGCATACGCAAGACGCCACGCCGCTGACTTTGGGACAAGAATTTTCTGGTTATGTCGCCATGGTAGAAAACGGCATTCAGCGCGTCGAAGCCGTCTTGCCAAAACTCTATCAACTGGCCCAAGGCGGCACCGCTGTGGGCACAGGCATTAACGCGAAAATTGGGTTTGCCGAAGGCTTTGCCGAACATGTGGCGGCCTATACGAAATTGCCCTTCGTCACTGCGCCAAATAAATTCGAAGCCCTGGCCACCCATGACGCCATGGTAGAAGCCCACGGCAGTTTGAACGAAGTGGCCGTGTCGCTGTTCAAGATTGCCAATGACATTCGTTTGCTGGGCTCCGGCCCGCGCTCGGGACTTGGCGAATTAAGCCTGCCCGAAAATGAGCCCGGCTCCTCTATTATGCCCGGCAAAGTAAACCCAACCCAGTGCGAAGCGCTGACCATGGTTTGTGCGCAAGTGATGGGCAATAATACCGCCGTTTCTTTTGCCGGTTCACAAGGCCATTTCGAGCTGAATGTGTATAAGCCAGTGATTGCGGCCAATGTGTTGCAGTCTATTCGTTTGCTGGCCGATGCCGCCTTAAGCTTTACCGATAATTGTGTCGTTGGGATTCAGGCCAATGAAGACAATATCGCCGCTCTGATGGCGCGCTCCTTGATGTTGGTGACCGCTTTGGCGCCGACCATTGGCTATGATAACGCAACCAAAGTGGCCAAAACCGCGCATAAAAACGGCACGACCTTGCGCGAAGAAGCGGTTGGCATGGGCTTTGTGACCGAAGCTGAGTTTGATGCTGTGGTCCGCCCTGAGGATATGATTGCCCCGAAATAGAGCTCGCATATGAAGCCCGAAAAACGCTCCATCTCCATAGCCGGTCACGCCACTAGCGTGTCTTTGGAGCCAGCCTTTTGGGAGGCCTTGAGAGATATGGCCTCGGCACAAGACTGCTCGGTGCCCGACCTCATTCGTCACCTCGACGCCGGCTCGCGAGACGCGAGCCTGTCGAGCACTTTGCGGGTGGCTATTTTAAATTGGGTTCGCTCGGCTTAACCGGCCCGATGATTTGCGAGACATCTAGCTTGACCTTGGGCTTGGCCAGCGTGCCAGCGATATCCCAAATAATATTCCTGCCGCTCTGCCCCGTTGGAAGCTGCACTTTGGCAATCACCTCTTGCGTCACCAAATCCACTTTCGCCTTCATTTGACCCGCCGCAAACGGGGGCGCAAAAATCAAATCGGCGCTGGCCGTTTCAACCCGCCCATTGCGAATTTGCGCGACCCCCACGCCGCGCTCAAAGGTCGCGTCGCCCGCACTGCGATAGCGCGCCACTAAATCTGCCGCTTTCGCGGTCGACTTAACGCCCGCCCCCTCGGCCGAGGCCAAGTCGCGGCTGAGACCCGTCACGTCAAGGAAACCCAGCGAGCCAGCGCCTGCATCAACTTGCAGCGCACCCGACATAGAGCCCATCATGGCCGCCACCGATGTACCCCGCCCCCGCAAGGCCAGACTGCCCTGATGAGCTGCATCCCAAACCGGGTTTTTGGCTTTGGTCGCCGATAAACTTGGTGGGCGCAGATCGGTGAAACTGGCCTCGAGGTTGAAGTAAGGATTGAGACTGCCGCCCTCGGCTTGCAAATTGGCCGACACTTGGCCGCCCAATAATTGCACTTTTATCTCCGGCACTTCCAAAACACCCTCGATCAACTTCAGCCGAGCCGCCGCACTATCGATGAGGATGGAGCCTAAATTGGTGTTCAGCAAACGCAAATTCATATCGGCATTGACCCGCCCCAACAGCGGCCAGCTCATCGGCTTTTGCGACCAGCCTTTGGCACCCCATTCGGGCAATAGCCAGGTCAGGTTCGGCGCGTCCAAAATAATATCCGCCGCCAGTTGAGGGGTAGACCCCGTCAGTTGCAAAATGCCGTCAACGTTCATCTTGCCATCGCCGAGCTGGCCTTCAATACCCGAAAAACCAGCGGTCTTTGCCGAAACATTCACCTGCCCGCGAGCCGAGGCGGGTAAGGCGGTTTCTCCCGATTGCACGCCCAATACAGACAATAGATTTTTCGTGGTGAAACTTAGCGCGCCTTCCAGAAGCGGGCCCTCTGCCGTAGGGCGCAAGTTGCCCGACAAGCCAGCTTTATCGTCGCTCAACACCAAATCCGCCCGCAAAGCCGTGACATCGGCGCTTTGCGTATCTAGCGCGACTTGCAAGCGTCCCAGAGCTTCCTTTTCATAGCGAGCGGACAGACGCAACGGCCGCGCCACAGCATTCGCCGAGCCCTCGAGCGACATTAAAATAGTGCTGCCAGCCACCCCATAATCGAGCGAGCGCGAAGGCGTAATCACATTGAAATGCGCGTCGAGATCGCCAATTTTGCCGAAGCCTGTGAACTTAACATCAGGAAAGTCAGGCGCCCCTGGAGCGGTGAGCAGAAGGTTCCCGGTCACGGAAATCGGCGTGTCGGTGGCCACAGAAATAAACGGGAAACGGCGCGAAATAGACGCCGTTAGATCTTTGACGCGAGGGCTGGTCAATTGCACCGTGAGCCCGCCATGGGGCAGCTTGTCGGTGTAACTCATTTGCCCTTTTGCAGAAATTTGTGCGCCGCTGAAATCGCTAAATTGCGCCTCTGTGAGATTCAAAAATTGATCGCGCACTTGAGCTCGCATTTTCACCGGCCCAAAACTTTGCGTGCCGGAGTAAAGCTGGTCGGTGGTCAAGCGCAGCTCGACTTTACGTTGCGCGTCTGGCGTTTGCAGCCATGTCTCCATGGCACGCGTGAGCGGCTGCCAGACGGCGGCCAGTTTAATATTCCGATTGGCCTGCACGTCCGTGATGCCCCAATCGCTCATGTCGAGCCGCGAGAAATCTAAATCGGCGGTTACATTCGTCGCAGAGCCAGACTGAAACGTAATTTCCCCCGACACGCGATCGTCTTCCAGTCGGCCAGCGAGCTGCTTTAGCGCTAGGCTATCTTGTGTCCAATCGATATCGCCTACCAGGCTCAAACGTTGTAACCGTGACGGGTCGATATTCTCCGCGAAGCCAGAAACATCGGCCGCGAGCTGATTGCCCGCCCATATCATGGCCGCCAAGCCATCCGAACTGCGGGCCGAGAAACTGCCCTCAAACGTCGGCGCAGCTTGGGCGATGTTTAGGGTTCCCACGGCCAGAAGCGCACTGCGAAAGGGCAGGTTTAGGCTGAGGCGTTCAATGTCCACTTCTTCGCCGCGCCAATCGAAAGCCAAAAGTAAATTACTGCCCGTCTCGCCGCCAAGCTCAAACTGATTGGCCTCCAGTCGAAGCCCCATGCCCAAATCGGGTGCCAGACTATGCCAAAGCCGACTGGCGGGCGGCGGACTGGAGGATTTTTTAGGCGCCGCGCGCAAAGCATCCAAATTCAACGACCCCGTCGACAATCGCCCGATCAATAAAGGCCCGGCCCTGTTTTCGGTATCCAACGCATCCGGCCAATCCAAAGCCAAACGAGATTGAAACAAACTATTGAGCGCAGATATTTCCAAATTCTGCGACCGAAGGCCCGTCGCATCACCGCGCACCAAACCAGAAAAAGCCACCGACCGGGCTTCCGGGGAAATGGCGAGCGGCAGATAATGTTCTAAGACATCCGCCATCATATGAACCGATGACAGGCTTAACTCGCCGTCTAACCGCCAATTTGCTTGGCGCGTCACGGAGCCTACAAAACCGATTTTTTCATTGAGCGCCAGACGCAGGCTAGCTTGAACGTCAACCGCAGCCCCCGCAATGGCGGCTTCGCGCTCGCTTAGCTGTAAAGAGAATTGGGCAAGTTCCCCAATTCCCGTTGGGTGTTGCATCGACAGTTTTAACGGCTCGCCGGCCATACGGCGTGGCATTGCGAGAGAGAGCGCCGACAATTGCAAAGTTTTAGAGGTATCGTTGCGATTGAGGCCCGATGCCACCACTCGGCTATCTACCATATAAAGCCCAGGCTGAGAGATCGGCAAAAGCGAGGACAAGAACCCTTGCGGGCTTTGGCTGAATTTCCCTGTGATATTGGCGTTAATCAGATGCACGCTTTTCACCCGAAGGCGGCGTTGCATCAGCTCGGTGATATCTAGGTCAACCACGACGCGGGGTAATTTAGCCGCCACTTGCACCGAAGCTTGGGCTGAGCTGACTATGCTCAAATTGGTGAAAATCACCTGTGGACGCGGCAATATTCTGAGCCGCACGCTATCTTCTAGCGCGTCCTCGAAGCTAACCTCGATGCCTCCCTGTGCGGCCAAATCAGAAACTAGCGTTTTCGAAACCGCCGCCAAACGCAAACTATTGGGCACCACTAAGGCGCTAGCCAGGGCGACGAGGAGAGCGATGAGAAGAGGTATGGCGGGAAAACGCATAAAGTTCCTTTGCAGGGGTCTTTTGGTGTATTTAGGCGTCACGATACCAAGCCGTCGTCGCCTTGGCTATGAATTCCTATTCGGCAGGCGGCGCGTAGATGCTATCGTCGCAGAATCAATTTAAGGCAGATATATGGAAAGTGATCCGTTCGATTTGGGCGATGACAGGCAGGCGCCACAGGCCCCGCAAAGCTCTGACCCCCTCGCAGGCAACCGCCCGCAAACGCCCCAGCCCAATGAAGGCTTGAGCGTATCGCAGCGTGCCGCCCAAGCGGCGTTGGCACCGCGTGTGGAGCCGTTGCTGGACGGGTTAAACGACGAGCAGCGCCAAGCGGTTACCGCCCCCGATGGCCCCTTGCTTTTACTGGCGGGCGCCGGCACGGGTAAAACCCGCGCGCTAACCACGCGCATTGCCTATAAAATCGCGACGCAGCAAGCCTGGCCGAGCCAAATATTGGCCGTGACGTTTACCAATAAAGCGGCGCGCGAGATGAAAGACCGAATTGGCAAAATGCTTGGCGAAACCGTCGAAGGCATGCCGTGGCTTGGCACGTTCCACTCTTTGTCGGCCAAAATCATGCGCCGCCATGCCGAGCTTGTGCAATTGCGCCCCGATTTCACCATCCTGGATACGGATGACCAAATTCGCCTCCTCAAGCAACTTATTCAGGCCGAAAATATTGATGACAAACGCTGGCCCACGCGCCAGATGGCCATGCTCATTGACCGTTGGAAAAACCGTGGCTGGCTGCCCGAAAACGTGCCGCAAGGCGAAAGCGGGTTTTTTGCCAATGGCCAGGGCGGCAAGATTTACGCGCAATACCAGGCCAGGTTGAAAGTTTTAAACGCCGCCGATTTTGGCGACCTGTTATTGGAATGCTTACGCTTGTTCCGCGAAAATGAGGCCGTATTGGCAGAATATCAACAGCGCTTCCAACATATTTTGGTGGATGAGTATCAAGATACCAATGCGGTGCAATACCTCTGGCTACGCCTTCTGGCGCAAGGCCATAACAACCTGTGCTGTGTGGGCGATGATGACCAATCAATTTATGGCTGGCGTGGCGCCGAGGTCGATAACATCTTGCGCTTTGACAAAGACTTTCCCGGCGCGGGCGTCATTAAGCTCGAGCGCAATTACCGCTCCACCGGAAATATTTTGGCGGCCGCCTCAGGTCTGATCAAAAAGAACGAAGGCCGTTTGGGCAAAACTCTATGGACCGACAGCAATGACGACGGCGAAAAAGTGAAAGTTCGCGGCACCTGGGATGGCGAAGAAGAAGCGCGCCAAACCGCCGATGACATAGAAAATCACCAGCGCAAAGGCCAAAGCCTCAACGAGATGGCGGTGCTTGTGCGCGCTAGTTTTCAGATGCGCGAGTTTGAAGATCGGTTTTTATCCCTCGGCATTCCCTACCGCGTTATTGGCGGTCCGCGATTTTATGAACGCGCTGAAATTCGCGATGCCAATGCTTATTTGCGCCTCATCGCCCAACCCGATGATGACTTAGCTTTCGAGCGCATTTGCAACAAACCGCGTCGCGGCTTAGGCAAAGTTGCCTTGCAAACTTTGCGCCAAGTGGCGCGCAAACAAAACCGCTCGATGTTTCGGGCGGCCGAAGACATTATTGACACCGAAGAGTTGAAGCCCGCGGCGCGGCGTGCCTTATCGGGCTTTGTGCGCGCCGTTACTCATTGGCGCTCGCTGGTCGATACGATGACCCACACAGAATTATCCGAATTGATACTCGACGAAAGTGGCTATACCGCCATGTGGCAGGCCGATAAATCGCCGGAAGCGCCGGGTAAATTAGAAAACCTCAAAGAACTCGTTCGCTCCATGGAGGAGTTTGAAACGCTGACCGGCTATCTCGAGCATATCTCGCTGGTGATGGAAGCCGCAACCAATGACAACGAAGACAAAGTCTCGATTATGACATTGCATGCCGCCAAAGGGTTGGAGTTTGAAACCGTGTTTTTGCCCGGTTGGGAAGAAGGCCTGTTTCCCCATCAGCGCAGCCTCGATGAGAGCGGCGATAAGGGGCTGGAAGAAGAACGCCGCCTTGCTTACGTCGGCATTACGCGGGCCAAATTACGCGCCACTATTTCCTTCGCGGGCAATCGTCGTACACATGGACAATGGAACTCTGCCCTGCCCTCGCGCTTTATTGATGAGCTGCCGATGGACCATGTGGAAGTGGCCGAGAACAGCCAAGATGGATCTGGCTTGGCGGCGCAGAGCCGTTTCGCCAATGACTTTTCTGGCTCCAGTTATAACAGCCCAGGCTGGCAACGCGCCCAAGCCAACAAACAAAATTATGCGGGCCGCAGCTCGACGATAAATGGCCGCGCCGAGAGCAGCCCCTCTACTTTATCGGATAGTGACTATGCGCGCGGCGAGCGGATTTTCCATCAGAAGTTTGGCTATGGCCGAATTCAAGGCATTGAAGGCAATAAGCTGACCGTGGTATTTGAAAAAGCGGGAACCAAGAAAGTTCTCGACAGCTACGTCGAGAAGCCCTAGCGCTATTGAATGACCACCGTCTGGAAACTTGATTTTATCACCGCCCATATGCTGCAAGCCGAAACAGCGCTGGAGCTATTTGGCGCGACCACGTGGGCGTCGGAGAAAATTGACAATCCGCTAGAGACCCAACACGATATTGCAGGCGACTGGCGCTTTGGGGTCTATTTTGAAGACAAGCCCGACCTTTCGCTTTTGCAGCTACCCGAAGATGCCGTGGCCACTTTAGAGCCTGTGCCGGAGCGCGATTGGGTATCGCAAAATCAGCAAAACCTGCCCCCTATCGCCATTGCCCCGTTATATTTACATGGCAGCCACGACCTGGCGCGCGCCGGCAGCTGGTGCAATGTCGAGATGCAGGCCGGCCAAGCCTTTGGCTCAGGCCATCATGGTACCACCCAAGGCTGCTTGAATTTATTCGTCGACCTGTTGAAACGCTATTCGCCCCAAACCATTGCCGATGTCGGCTGCGGCTCGGGCACGCTGGCCATCGCGGCGGCAAAGTTAGTCGGCGCGGCAGATGGCATTCTGGCGAGCGACAATGATCCGGTGGCGGTGCAAGTGACCCAAACCAATATGGCGCGCAATGCCGTGGGTAGCCAAATTCAGGCGTTTACGGCTTTGGGTATGCAGCATGAGGCCTATCGAGGGCGTCGGTTTGATGTGATTTTTGCCAATATTATGGCTGGGCCTTTGGTGCATTTGGCGTCCGATTTCGAGGCCCATGTGAGCGACACCGGTCGGGTTATCCTATCGGGATTACTGAACGAACAAGCGCGGCGCGTCAAAGCCCGCTATCGGGCGGCCGGCTTTCGGGTCGAGCAGCAAAAGATAATTGGTGCATGGACGAGCCTGTGCCTGAAGCGTTAGAGTGTGAGCATGTTTCAAAGTTTTGATGATGATGATTTCGGGGGAAGCCCCCAAACGCTAAAAGATTTGCGCGCGCAATTAACCGCCCGCAAACTCGATGGATTTATTGTGCCGCGCGAAGATGAGTTTCAAGGCGAATATGTGCCCGCGGCCAATGAGCGACTGAAATATCTAACCGGCTTTGGCGGCTCGGCTGGAACGGCAGTTGTGCTGGCCAAAAAAGCCGCGGTGTTTGTCGATGGACGCTATATTTTACAAGCTCCCCAGCAAGTCGATACCAAGCTATTTGAGATTATCAATGTTATGCAAACCCCGCCCAGCCAATGGGTGGCGACGCACGCCAAGCCAGGTTTTGACATTGGCATCGACCCAAAATTGCATAGCGAGTCGGCGGTGCAAGCCTATCGCGATCGGCTGGCCGCGAAGGGTGCGCGTTTGGTGTTTGTGGAGCGTAATCCGCTGGATGCTATTTGGCACGATCGCCCGGCTCTGCCGCAAACGCCTGTTCGGGCGCATCCTGACCGACTGGCGGGTTTGACCTCGCTGGAGAAGCGCCAAACCTTGGCGCAAAATATGAAAGCGGCGGGCCAAGATAAATTGCTTATCGCACAGCCCGAGAACCTCGCTTGGCTACTCAATTGCCGCGCCACAGATGTGCCGCACACCCCGTTTGCTTTGTCGTTTGGTATTTTGAATAAGAACGCTAGCTTCGATTGGTTTATCGACAGCGCGCGGGTTCACCAAAGCGTGCGTCAGCACATTGGCAAGGGGCTGCGTTTGGCTGCGCCAGACAGTTTGGCCAAAACCTTGCAGGCGATAAAAGCCGAAACCCTGGCCTATGACCCCAGCAGCACGCCAGCTTGGTTTGGCGCGCAATTGGTGAACGCCAATATACAACGCATCTCAGACCCATGCGCTTTGCCCAAGGCCAATAAAACCAAGGCAGAAATTAAAGCCACCACCCAAGCCCATATTACCGATGGCATGGCTTTGTGTAATTTTCTGGCTTGGCTAGATAAAAACAGCCGCTCTGGAAGTTTGAGCGAAATAGATGCGGCCAAACACGCCGAGGCCTGTCGCGCGGCAACGGGCAAACTGTTGGATTTGAGTTTTGACACCATCGCGGGGGCCGGCCCACATGGCGCCATTGTGCATTACCGCGTGAGCGAAAAAACCAATCGGGTTTTAAAACCAGGCGATTTATTTCTCATCGATAGCGGTGGACAATATCAACAAGGCACAACAGATGTCACACGCACCGTATTGATTGATACCCCGCTGGGTAGCAAAAGCAGCAAAGCGACCCCGCCCAAAGGCGCCATAGAGGCCTTTACCCGCGTCTTGCGCGGTCATATTGCTTTGGCCGCTGTGCGGTTTCCCCATGGCACCAATGGCATGCAGCTCGACACCCTGGCGCGCGCGCCGCTTTGGGAAGTGGGACAAGATTTTGATCATGGCACAGGCCATGGTGTTGGCAGCTACCTGTCGGTGCATGAGGGGCCGCAGCGAATTTCCAAAGGCGGGTTCGTGCCTTTGCAAGACGGCATGATTGTGTCCAATGAGCCGGGCTATTATGCGGCTGGACATTTCGGCATTCGGATTGAGAACCTGCAATATGTGCGCCCTGCCAAAACGGCTAAGGGCACGCGTGATATGCTGGAGTTTGAAACTCTGACGCTGGCGCCCATCGACCGACGCCTCATCGATAAAACCTTGCTGAGCCAGCATGACGTGGCTTGGTTGGATGCCTATCATGCACGAGTAGAGAAGACTCTTTTGCCGAAGGTAGATAAAGCCACGCAAAGCTGGCTGAAGAAAAACTGCAAACCGCTTTAGCGGATGGCGAGTGCCACCCCATTTAGAGGGTGGCGAGTGCCACGCTCCGCTTAGAGGGTGGCAATGGCTACCCAGTCTTCTTCGCTCAATATCGTCACGCCCAAACCTTGCGCTTTCGTGAGCTTCGAGCCCGCTTCGGCGCCGGCCACCAGAAAATCCGTCTTGGCCGATATGGAGCCGACCACTTTGGCGCCCATGGTCTCGGCACGGGCTTTGGCTTCGGCCCGCGTCATTTGCACCAGAGTGCCCGTGAAAACAATGGTTTTTCCAGCGATGGGCGTATCTTGCGCCACCGCCTCCAAAGGCGTTGGCTTTACGCCAGCATCTAACAAGGCTTGCACACTCTCGCAGTTTTTATCTTCTTGGAAAAACGCCACTAGCGACTCCAATAGGGTTTCGCCAAAGCCGTCGACGGCTTCTAAATCGGCGCGCAACAGCGTATCACCTTGGCCAATCTGTCGAACCTCTTGCATCATTTTTTCTAGGGACCCGAAATGACGGGCCAGTCCGCGGGCTGTGGTTTCGCCAACGTGGCGGATGCCGAGGCCAAAAATTAGCCGATCGAGGTCCACGGTTTTGCGCGCCTCAATGGCTCTGAATAATTTCCGCACGCTATCTTTCAGCTTGCCCAGCTTATCTTTTGGCCCATTGGCATAGAGCCATTTATCTGGCGGATTATTTTCAAAGCGCGCTTGCAGGGTGAAAATATCTTGCGGCGCCTGCACCATATCGCCCTGCCAAAATTCGTCGATTTGCTTTTGCCCGAGACCATCAATATCTAACGCCGCGCGCGAGACAAAATGCTTCAAGCGTTCGCGGGCTTGCGCCGGGCATGTCAGCCCGCCTGTGCAGCGCGTCACCACATCGGCTTTGCCATCTTCATCGACATCGCGCACCGCCGCACTGCCGCATTCGGGACATAGGCTTGGAAAGACGAATACCTCACTATCCGCGCGGCGCACGTCTAACACGGGCTTCACCACTTGCGGAATAACATCGCCCGCGCGTTGCACCACCACTGTGTCGCCTATGCGAATATCTTTGCGAGCAATCTCATCGCCATTGTGCAAAGTCGCATTCGATACCACGACCCCGCCAACGGTGACGGGTTCTAATTTAGCGACAGGTGTCAGCGCCCCTGTGCGGCCCACTTGAATTTCAATATTATTCAGCTTGGTGGTGGCTTGCTCGGCCGGAAACTTATGCGCAATGGCCCAGCGCGGCGCACGCGAAACAAAGCCAAGCCGCGCCTGATAATCCAATCGGTCAACTTTATAGACCATGCCATCAATATCGTAGCCGAGGCTGGCTCGTTGCGCCTCGATATCGGCCCAATGTGCCAATAAGCCATCCGGATGGGTGACGCCGATGAAGGCTGGATTAACTTGAAAGCCCCATGCCTCAAAACAGGCCATCATGCCGCGTTGCGTGTCGGCTGGCAGATAGCTCATCTGCCCCCAGGTATAAGCGAAAAAGCTTAACGGGCGCGCCGCTGTGATTTTCGCGTCGAGCTGGCGCAGACTGCCCGCAGCCGCATTGCGGGGATTGGCAAAAGGTTTGGCCTTGGCCGCCACTTGGCGCTCGTTCAAAGCGGCAAAATTGGCGCCACTCATATAGACCTCGCCGCGCACTTCCACCACCTCCGGCACGCCGTCTGGCAGCCTGTGGGGAATGTCGGGCAGGGTTTTCAGGTTGGCGGTAATATCCTCGCCCACACGGCCATCGCCGCGCGTGGCGCCGCGCACCAACACGCCATTTTCATAGCGCAGGCTGGCCGATAAGCCATCGATTTTCGGCTCCGAGGTAAACGCCAATTCGACGTCTGGCTCTAGGTTCAAAAAACGCCGGATGCGGGCATCGAACTCTGTGACATCGTCCGGCGTGAAGGCATTGCCAAGCGACAGCATGGCCACGCTATGCTCCACCTTGCCAAAGGCGCTATTGGGGGCCAGGCCCACTTTATCGCTGGGGCTGTCGGCGCGCTTGAGGGTTGGAAAGCGCCTTTCAATAGCTTCATTGCGTCGGCGCAAGCTGTCATAGTCAGCGTCCGAGATAAGCGGGGCATCCTCTTGATAATAGGCCGCGTCATGGGCCGCCATTTGCTTGGCCAGACGCTGCAATTCGGCCCGGGCCTCTGGCTCTGTCAGGGTTTCAACCGGCGTCGGGGCGCTCATTAGCCAACCTCAAGCAGTCGCTTGGCGGCGCCGCGCGCTTCGTCCGTAATATCCGCGCCCGACAACATACGTGCCACTTCTTCTAGGCGCGCATCTTCAGCCAATGGGACTACTTTGGTAGAAAACCCGGTGCCCGTATCGCCCTTGCGCACCAGCCAATGATGGTTGCCACGAGCCGCCACTTGCGGGCTATGCGTGACCACCAAAACTTGTCCGCCTTGTGCCAAACGATAGAGGCGCGAGCCGACGGCCTCGGCCACGGCGCCACCGACGCCGGCATCCACTTCATCGAAAATCATTGTGCCGCTATTGCCCTCAGCCGCTAACGAGACTTTGAGCGCCAACATGAAGCGCGCCAATTCACCACCCGATGCGATTTTCGCAATCGGGCCCGGCGCTGTGCCTGGGTTGGTGGAAGCCACAAAACTGACTTTATCGAGACCATGAGCGGCGCCATCTTCTATCTCGCCTTGCAGCAATTGCGTGGTAAAGCGACCGCCATCGAGTTTCAATGGGCCCAGCTCGGCATTGACCATTTCATCTAGTCGCAGGGCTGCTTTTTGGCGCGAATTCGATACCGCCAAAGCCTTCTCAGCATAATCGGCCTCGGCCGTTTTTACCGCCACTTCCAATTCAGCCATGCGGTCATTGCCGCGATGAATGGCGCTTAATTTGGCATCTAATTCGAGCAGAACACTCGGCAAAGCATCACAAGCCACCTCGTGTTTGCGAGCCAGACTGCGCAGCGTGAACAAACGTTCCTCGACCTTCTCTTGGCGGGCTGGATCATTGATGACACTCGAGACCGCGCTTGAAACCGCGACCCGCGCTTCGCCGGCTTCAATCAGCGCCCGATCAATAGCCGCGACCGCCTCATCCAACTGACCGCCAGCCTCGGGGGCTGATTTCTCAAGCCGGCGCAGGGCACCGTTCAAGGCTTTTTCGATGCCACCATCGCCATGTAACAATTTATCGGCGGCGCGCAAATCGTCGGATATTTTCTCCGTATTCATCAGCACACCGCGCTCGTCCGATAGCGATAGCTCCTCCCCCGTCTTGGGGTTGAGCTCCTGCAATTCGGCGATGGCATGGGTCAGATATTCGGTATCGGCACTGGCTTGCGCCAGCTCGGCTCGATAAGAGGCCAGGGCTTCGCGCGCCGATTGGCGTGCCAAGAACAGGCCTCCAAGGCTGATGACGGCCTCGGTAAGGCCGGCAAAACTATCTAGCAGACCGCGTTGCGTGGCCGCGTCGGTGAGCGCTTGGCTTTCGTTTTGACCATGGATTTCAATGAGTTGGCTACCAATTTGCGACAAGAGACCAATGCCAACGGGCTGGTCGTTGCAAAATGCGCGGCTGCGGCCATCGGCAGCTTGCACACGGCGCAAAATAAGCTCGCCCGAGCTTTCCAAACCATTTTCTCTAAGGGTGGTCATCACGCGATGGTCCATCGGCAATTGGAACACGGCCGTCACACTGCCCTGCTCGCAACCTTGGCGAACCAAGCCTGCATCGCCGCGCGCGCCCGTGGCCAGGCCGAGGGAATCGAGCAAAATCGATTTACCGGCGCCGGTTTCGCCCGTCAGCGTGCAAAGATTGGCTTGCCAGTCGAGGTCTAGCTGGTCGATTAAAACAATGTTTCGAATGGACAGCGATATCAGCATGCTCGTCCCTAAAATACGGTGCTTATGGCTCGACTAATCCAGGATGTCTCGTCCTTAACTGGCTCTAAGTCTCGCTGACGTAAAATACGATAGCTGTATTTATACCATGAGCTGTCTGGGTAATTATAACCCAATACAGCCGCGGCGTTTTGCGCTTCATTGGGCACGCCCAAAAGCAAGAATGTCTCGGTTATCCGATGTAAAGCCTCGGGCACGTGGCTGGTGCGGCCATAGCGTTCAATGACATTGCGAAAGCGCGAAGCTGCAGCGACATAATCGCCTCGGTTTTGATAAAACCGACCGATATCCATTTCCTTACCCGCGAGGTTATCGCGAGTTAAATCGAGCTTTAAATAGGCATCGCGCGCGTAATCCGTATCCGGATAACGACGAATGACTTCGCCCAAAGCATATTGAGCCAGCTCGGTGGTGCGTTGGTCTAATTTCACATCCGAAATACGCTCATATTGGCACATAGCCATCAGATAGTAAGCGTAAGGGGCTTGTTTATTGCCGGGATAGAGCGCCAGAAAGCGCTGCGCCGTTGCAATGGATTCGTCATATTTATTTTGCAAATAATACGTATAGGCAGACATTACCAAAGCCCGACGGGCCCATAGCGAATAAGGGTGTTGGCGTTCTACTTCGTCGAATTCTTGGGTGGCGAGAATATAATTGCCACGAGCCAACTCTTCATGGGCATTATTATAAATCACCTCGACCGGGCGTTCGACGTAAAGCGTTTCAATATCTTTCACGCCGCCGCAAGCCGACAAAACGCTGGCTGCCAAAGCAAAAGCAAATATATGTGTTAAGCGCATCGAGCGATTCCTAAGTTGAGCTTTATATTTACTGCATTGCGCAAGCACAAGCCAGCGTCAAAGCGCCATATCCATTTTAAATTAGAGGGGAAAAGCGCCTATTCAGCGGCGAGAATGGTTTCGCCATCGGCTAAGTTCACCAACTCAAATGCGTCGGTTTCTTGGAACAAAGCATTCAGCAAGTCATTGTGCAGCGCGTGCCCAGACTTATAGCCACGGTAGCGACCAATGAGGTGCAGACCCATAAGGTATAAATCACCAATCGCATCCAGCAACTTGTGCTGAACAAACTCACGCTCGGAGCGCAGGCCTTCTTCGTTCATCACGGTGTCGCCATCGACAACGATCGCGTTTTCGACCGACCCACCCAGCGCCAAGCCAGCTTTATGCATGGCTTCGACTTGCTGCAACATGCAAAAAGTACGGGCACTGACAACATCGGTGTCGAAGTTTCCATCGTCCAGCTTGAGCGCATAGGACTGACGGCCAATAGCGCCGCTTTCAAAATCAATCTCGGCTTCAAACACGCTTTCATCGTCTGGCACTAATTCGCAATAGCTGTCGCCATTACCAACCCGTACCGGTTTTTTGATACGAACCACACGCCGCGACACGCCCAGTTCGCGCAAACCAGCTTGCTGGATCATGGCGACGAAAGGTTTCGCGCTGCCGTCCATGATTGGCACTTCCGGTGCGTCAATTTCGATGATGGCATTATCGACCCGCAAGCCAGCCAAAGCCGCCATCAGGTGTTCTACCGTGCCGACAACATGGCCGAAGCGATTGCCGATTTTAGAAGATAAAGTCACTTCGCAAACACTGGCGCAAAGAGCCGGGATAACGGCTTCTTCTGACGTCTCAATGTCGGTGCGCATAAATACGATGCCCGTATCGGCAGCCGCAGGGCGCAAGCGTAAGGTAACGGTTTTGCCAGAGTGCAGGCCAATGCCCGACAGAGTGGCGTCGGCTTTCAATGTGGTTTGCCAAACCCCCATGCGCGCCGCAGCAGGCAAGACAGCATGAGACACAGCACTAAATTGTGCGTTCATCTCGGCTATGCTAGCGGGTGCAACCATCAGGGTTTCCTCAGGGACGCCTCAAACATTTGAGACATCTATGAGTGTTTTCTACCCAACCCCCCGATGCACCTCAATTAACAGATTATTGCCTTTTGTTACATGGCTGTAACCTTTTGAAACATGGTAAGAACATAGCTAGAACGCTGGAAATCCGCTAAAAACACCATCTCGTGTTTTTGTGAGGCTCTGCCTACGGTTGCCGCGCTCCAGACACGAGACATGCACCCAGCCCGCGTTCACGTCTTCGGGCTGTGGATACTCTAAAATCAGTTTATCAAACGCTAGGTTTTTCTCTATCCAGTGGGCCAAATCGAGAGGGCGCACGCCAGCCACTTCAAAATCAACCGCCCACCCTGGCAATGTTGGCTGTTCGGCGCGCCACCAATGGCGGCATTGAGCGCCGAACAGCGGAAGCCACTGGATGGGAGAATCGGTATTTGAAACTGCGCCCGCACCGGCTCCAGCACCGCCAGGCACAGATGCCGAAGGCTTTCTATGTCCGCGTTCGAGGGCTGGTTGGCAATCCCGAGGCGCGCAGCGGTTTGCGATTTGGTTAATTCTCGCAAACGAAAATGGGGCGATAACATCATCCGCCCAGTATACGCCCTGTTGCGGAAACGGGGATATATACGGGACATAAAAAAACGGCCCGAGTTGCCCCGGGCCGTTTCGAGTCAGATGAAAAACTGGATATTAGCGGCGCAAGAAAGCCGGAATATCAAGCTGGTCGGCATCAAACGAAGAGCCCGCAGACATTGTCGGCCCCGTCTGCATGCTGGTCTGAACAATCGGCTCAGAGCTTACCGCATCCACACTTGGCGCAGACACAACGGGCGCAGACACAACGGGTGCCGACACGACAGGTGCCGAAACCTTAGGCGCTTCTGCTTTTGTTTCCACAGGCGTTTCCACAGGCGCCTCAACAGGCGTTTCTACTTCAGCGGACGCACTCGCGGCGCTGTCTTGGCTGGCCAAATCTAGGGTCGGCGCTTGCGCGACAGCCTCAGCTTTGGTTTCCATGACAGGCTCGGGAGCTTTTATTTCCGCTGCCGTAGCTGGCACTTCTGGCGCACCATCTAGCTCGTTTTGAAAAGCCGCAGGCTGCGCCATCGGGCTCGGCTCTGGCATACCAACTGGCATTGGCGCTTCGGTTATCTCTAGCGGCGCGGAAGGCGCGTCACTAATCGGCGCTTGCGGCAGTTCGTCGATGGCAATACGCGGGCTCGGCATGGTTTGTGCCGAGGTCGTGTCTTTCTTGGCACCAAACACGCGGTCAATGAACGAGCGTTTGCGCTTCGAAATTGGCTGATGTGCTGGCTGTTCTGCCCGCCCTCCGGCCAAAAAGCTTGGCAAGTCACTCTCCGCCGACGCTGGAGCTGGCATTGCTTCTGGCATTACGCCTGGCGTTACGCCTGGGGTTGCAGGGGCTTCTGCAGCCAAAGGCGCGAGACCTGGCGCCGCTGGTTCGGCCGGTGCATCTGTGACCGGCGCATCTCCATTTGGTGTCATTTGGATAATCCGACCGCCATCCATAGCTGTCAATTTAGCCGCTTCCGCGTCAATGCCCGTGGCCACAACCGATACGCGCATCATGCCGTTCAAGGCTTCGTCGAAAGTTGAACCGATGATGATATTGGCTTCTGGGTCGACTTCTTGCTTGATGCGGCTGGCCGCTTCGTCCAGCTCATAAAGCGTCATGTCATTGCCGCCAGTGATGTTAATCAGCACACCACGCGCGCCTTGCATCGACACATCGTCGAGCAATGGGTTGGCAATCGCGGCTTCGGCAGCTTCGACGGCACGTTTGTCGCCTTCGGCTTCGCCTGTGCCCATCATGGCTTTGCCCATCTCGTTCATTACCGTGCGAACATCGGCGAAATCGAGATTGATAAGACCTGGCTTGATCATCAAATCGGTGATGCCCGCCACGCCCGAATGCAGCACTTCATCGGCCATCGCAAAGGCTTCGGCAAAGGTTGTTTGAGCATTGGCAATGCGGAACAGATTTTGGTTCGGGATGATAATCAGTGTATCGACTTCCCTAGCCAGCTCTTCAATGCCTGCCTTGGCTGAACGCATGCGGCGCCCACCCTCGAAATCAAACGGCGTGGTCACCACACCGACGGTTAAAATGCCTTGCTCGCGCGCGGCACGGGCAATCACGGGTGCGGCCCCTGTGCCAGTGCCACCGCCCATGCCAGCGGTCACAAAGGCCATATGCGAGCCTTGCAACATGTCGACAATCTCGGCCATGGTTTCTTCCGCCGCGGCTTTACCAACCTCAGGATTAGAGCCAGCGCCGAGACCTTCGGTAATTTTTGAGCCGATTTGGATGCGTCGATCGGCCTTTGAATTGGTTAGCGCTTGCGCGTCTGTATTGGCGACCACAAAGTCGACGCCTTCCAGACCAGCAGCGACCATATTATTGACGGCATTGCCGCCTGCGCCGCCAACACCAAACACAACAATGCGTGGCTTGAGTTCACGTTTCGGGGGAACGGTTAATTGAATACTCATGACTTTCTCCTTATCTACTCGCCGAATTTAGCGAAGTCTGGTTTGGGTTCTGAATGGTCAAAACAGTTTGGCTATCCAAGGCCTCATGACCTTGGGATGGGTTAAATTTGGCGCATAACGCCGGTGTTAAATGGGTTTGCTCTCTCATCGGACCTACCTGGATAGCTCGGGGCATTAGAAATTCCTCCGTAGCCAGTTTCCGAGCCAGCTGAACGCGCCAGCAGCACGCCCTTCCTTCAGCACAGCATCGGCATGATTACGCCCGGCATAGGTCAAAAGACCCGCACAGGCAGAAAACGCAGGCCCGGTTGCACTTTCGGGCAGGCCTGTCAGACGCATTGGCGAAGCCATTCTGGCTCGCTTTTCTAAAATCGTATGGGCCAATTCGCGGGCGCCATTGAGTTGCGCCGCGCCGCCCGTTAACACCACACGACCGCCCGCCATTTCGGAGAAGCCGCTTTGGGTTAGCTTGGTTTGAACCATTTCAAAAATTTCTTCTAACCGGGGGCGAATGATTTTGGTCAAATCGCTGCGCGGCAACATTTGATGATCGCCGCCCATGACGGGAACCTCAAATTGATCGCGGTCATCGCCTGTGGTGCCCAAGGCGCTGCCGTGAAGCGTCTTAATGCGCTCCGCCGTGACCATGGAAACATTTAACCCTTGCGCGATATCCGTCGTAATATGACGCCCACCGATAGGCGCCACGCAGGTAAATATCGCCTCGCCTCGGTAAAATATACTGGCACTTGTGGTGCCTGCGCCCATATCTATGTGCAGCACGCCGAGGTCAATCTCATCTTGAATGAGGGTCGACAGCGCGCTGGCATATGGCGTGGCCACTAGTTTTTCGCAGCGCAAATGGCATTGCTCGATACAGGCCAGTAAATTGCGCGCCGGCCCCGCAGGCATAGCCACCATGTGTAAGCTCACCGTCAAGGTTTCGCCCTGCATGCCAAGCGGATCGACGATGGCGTAATTATCATCAATGTCGTAGCCGACGGGAATGGCGTGGAGGATTTCCATATCGGCCGCCCAAAAATCTTCACGCGCATTGCGCAAAACCATAGCCATGTGGTCTAGGGTTACTTTTTGGCCCATCAAAGGCAGCTCTGAGGTGACCATCCGACTGGTTAACAGGCCGGAAGAAACACCGATAACCACATCGCGCACTTCCATGCCAGCCATCCGTTCGGCCGCATCCACAGCAGCGCGAATGCTATCTTCGGCGAGGCGCATATCGACCACTTGGCCAGCCACCACACCTTGGGAGACGTGATGCCCAAGGCCAGAAATTCGCAACAACCCATTTTGCCCCGACCCATCGACACTATGCTCGCCAATCAAGCAAGCCACCTTAGAGGTGCCGACATCCAGAGCCGCAATGACCCCACGGCGCAGCGGCATAGCCGTACGGCGGTCAAATTGAGCGATGTTGAGAGGTCCGTTCACGAGGCTACCTTTGAGCTGAGTTTGGGTTTAACGCTCTGGCTAGAACGTTTCGCATCGGGGCGCAAAAGCACCCGATCTGGCAGGCGCAAATCAATCGCTTGGTTTTCGACAGCCAGAATACGGCGGTCTTTTTCTAATTGCATCAAGCGGTTGAGCGCGCCTTTGATGTTGCCCTCTGGCAGCAATACTTTGCCGCCATGGTCGAGGCGAACCGTCCACCGACGCCCGCCCGTCCAATGCGCGGCCACCATGCGGTTGCGCAGCACTGGATATTCTTTCAATTGATCCATTAAATCGCTGGCGCGCAGGGTTGACCCCTCGCCAGAAAACGTTGGCAGGTGCTCAAAAGCGCGCAAATGCTGGCGCGTAATGGCCACACCATTGCGGTCAATCAGCGCTTTTTGACGGTTCTCTTGATACAGCGCAAAAGGTTCCCGCTCGGTCAATTTAACGTGCAAAATATTCGGCAAACGGCGCAGAACCACCGCTTTTTGAACCCATGGCAAAGCCTCAACGCGCGCATGCATCTCGTCTAGGTCGAGTGCGAAAATAGCGCCCCCTTGCTGTGCATCAATCGCGGCCAATAAATCAGCCGCTTGCGTGCGCTTGCGGCCTTCGACCGTAATATCATTAATGGCAAAGCCCATGGCGGAGCTGAGAATATAGGTTTGTTCGCGCACCATTTCTGCCGCTGGCGTCAGCATATCAAAGCGGAAAACACTGCCCACGAGCGCGGCACAAAGCAGAGCCAGGCTGGCCAGGCGAAGTTTGCGCCCCGACCATAAAACCCGCAGGCCAATGGCCATCAGATTAAGCGGTGTGACCAAAACAGAGATCAGCGCATCGCTAAAGCGACTTTTGAAACTCGGCTTGATCGATTTCGTTTGTTTTACCGCTGGCATGAGGCATCCTCCACAATCCATTGAACTAAATCGGCAAAGCCTATGCCCCTATGGGCGGCCATTTCGGGCACCAAAGAGAGCGGCGTCATGCCGGGTTGGGTGTTAATTTCTAAAAGTACGAGTTGGTCTTTGTCGGCATCGAAGCGGAAGTCTGCTCGGCTCACGCCGCGACAGCCAAGGGCTATGTGCGCGGCCACACTTATTTCTTGTATTTGAGCTGCCAAAGCTTGCGAGATATCGGCTGGCAAATCATGGCGCGAGCCGCCCTCTTCATATTTGGCGCGATAATCATACCAACCATTGCTCGGCACAATTTCCATTACGTCGAGGGCTTGCGTGCCCATGACGGCACAGGTTAACTCGCGCCCCGCCACATAGGCTTCCACCATGGCCATGCCCTCGAAAGCCCAGCCCGCTTCGGTGAGGCAATCGGGAACAGCATTAGAGCCATCGACGACAATCTCAATACCCACGCTAGAGCCTTGATTGACTGGCTTCACGACATAAGGCGGTTCCATAGGATGGCCTTGCACGCTGCCTTTTTCGACCAAGATAGAGGCAGCGATCGGTAAATCCATGGCGGCAAAAATTTGTTTCGACAAATGCTTATCCATTGCCAAAGCCGAGGCGCGCACGCCCGAATGCGTGTAGGGAATTTGCAAGACTTCTAATAGCCCTTGCACTTCGCCATCTTCGCCACCGACACCATGCAGCGCGTTGAAACAAATATCTGGCTTTATGTGAGCCAATTGTTGGTCGAGCGCGTGGCTCGCATCTATTTCGGTAACGCGGTAGCCAAGCTCGCGTAAAGCCGCGGCACATTGCGCGCCCGAGATTAAACTAACCTCGCGTTCCGGAGACCAACCGCCCATCAGCACGCCGATATGTTGCGCGTCGCTCATACAGCCTCCCCGATGCGTTTAATTTCCCAATGCAAATCTTCGCCACTGGCTTGCGCCACGAGGGTGCGAACTTGCTCGCCCAAGTTTTCCAAATCGGCGGCGCTGGCTTGGCCGTGATTGATCATAAAGTTGCAATGCAGCTCAGATATTTGCGCGTCGCCCACTTGCAAGCCTCGGGCGCCTGCGGCGTCGATGAGCTTCCAAGCTTTCGGGCCTTGCGGATTGGCGCCGCCTGGATTTTTAAAGGTCGAGCCACCCGTGCGCGATTTTATCGGCTGGGTTTGCTCGCGTTTGGCCGAAATCTCTTCCATGGCCGCCAGGATGGTTGGCTGGTCGCCAGGCGTGGCTTCAAAGCGGGCGCCTGTGTAGACCAGAAATTCTGAATAGCCATTGTGGCGATAGCTCAACTGTAAGTCATCGGCAGAGAAAACGTGCTTATTGCCCGCTCTATCCAGAGCTTCAACCTCGACCAAAACATCGCTGGTCTCGCCGCCATAGGCGCCTGCGTTCATGGCAATCGCGCCGCCAATGGCGCCCGGAATGCCGCGATAGAACTCTAGGCCAGATAGCGATACATCGGCGGCTGCGCGTGCCAGCTTCACATCTAAAGTGGCGGCACCAGCTAACATGTGTGTCTGTGAGGTTTGCGTGACCTGGCCAAAGGCCGCGCCGAGGCGCAACACCACGCCGCGCACGCCGCCGTCTCGTACCAAAGTGTTGGAGCCTGCCCCCAAAATATGCAGCGGCACCTCGTCGGGAAGCGCCGCGAGGAAGGCCGACAAATCATCCACGTCGGCTGGCATAAACATGACATCTGCCGTGCCGCCTACGCGGAACCAGCACAAATCGGCCAGCGCGACATCCCGCAAATATTTGCCCCGCACTTCTGGTAGCGGCCAATCTTGTATCTGGGCTGGCTGGCTTTGCATTAGACAGTGCCTCCCAGTTTCTCGGCCAAGGCATAGGCCATGGCTGAAATGGAGCCTGCGCCCATGAAAATCACGACATCTTCGGGTTGCATCTCTTTGGCCAACACATCGGCCAGCTGATCATTATCCGCGACGTAAATGGCGTGGCGGTGGCCGTGTGCGCGCAAGCCTTCGACCAGCGCACCACTATCGAAACCCTCAATCGGGGCCTCGCCAGCTTCAAACACGGGCGTTACCAAAACCGTATCGGCACCGTTCATGCTCGCGCAGAAACCTTCGAATAAATCTCTGAGGCGGGTGTAGCGATGCGGCTGCATGACAGCCATCACGCGGCCTTTGGTGACCGCACGCGCGCTCTCCAAAACCGCTTCAATTTCTACCGGATGATGGGCGTAATCATCGAAAATACGAATGTTCTTGTCGAGCGCGGTCACCGGCGTAAAGCGACGTTTTACACCGCTAAATTCGGACAGACCTTTGCGAATGCTGGCTTCATCGCCACCCACTTCTATGGCGGCGGCAATGGCGGCCAAAGCGTTTTGCAAATTATGTTTGCCAGCCATAGGCAAAGACAAATCGCGCAACTGTTTTTGGCTATCGGTGCGGCGGTCGCGCCATATCACGTCGAAATATTGGGTCAGCCCTTCTTCGCGAATATCTACCGCGCGGACATCGGCCTGCTCGCCGAGACCATAGGTAATGAGGCGGCGGTCCGTCACGCGACCCACAAGGCTTTGCACCTCAGGGTGGTCGAGGCAAACAATGCCGACCCCGTAAAAGGGAATGTTTTGGATATAGCGATCGAAAGCGGCACGCAGACCCTCGAAGTCGCCGTAATGTTCCAGATGCTCTGGGTCAATATTGGTGACAATGGCAATCGTCGTTGGCAGGCGAACGAAAGTGCCGTCGCTTTCATCGGCTTCCACCACCATCCACTCGCCTTGGCCGAGGCGGGCATTGGTGCCATAGGCATTGATAATGCCGCCGTTCATCACCGTCGGGTCAAGCGCGGCAGCATCGAGAAGCGCCGCGGTCAAAGAGGTGGTTGTGGTTTTGCCATGGGTGCCAGCAATGGTGATGCAAGGCTTGAGGCGCATCAGCTCGGCCAACATCTCGGCGCGGCGCACAACCGGAATATGCGCGGCACGGGCCGCTTGCACTTCTGGGTTATCGTTGGGCACGGCAGAGGAGATGGTTACCACACCAGCTTTTTCCACATGGGCCGCGGCATGGCCTTGCATAATCTCAATGCCCATGGCGGCAAGGCGTTCGGTATTGGCATTGGTGCCCATATCGCTGCCCTGTACCTCATAGCCCATCAGGTGCATCACTTCGGCAATGCCGCTCATGCCAATGCCGCCGATGCCAACAATATGCACGCGGCCAAAGGGGCGCAGTCCTGCAGGGAGAGACATGGCTTTATCCATGATTGGCCTCCTGCTGGGGTTTGGTTTTGCCAGTACTTGGCAGATCAATTTGAACGGGTACGCCAGATGCGAGACATTGCGTGTAGCGCGTTAAGCGACCCGCTGCATCTAATTCACCAAAAGCCGAGGCTTGGGCCGATACCTCGTTCAACGCTTCCGGACTTTGCATCCATCGGGTCAATATTTCGGCCAAATATTCGGGCGTGAACTCCGGCTGGCGCGCCATCAAGGCGCCGCCCATTTCGCACAGCTCTGACGCGTTGACCGCTTGATCTTGGTCTAGCGAGCCCGGTAGCGGAACAATTAAAGAAGGCGCGCCAAGGGCGGCAAGCTCAGCAACCGTCGAGGCACCGCCGCGCGACACAACCATATGAGCGCGCCGCATACGGGCTGGTAAATCGCTGAAGAACTCTCGCAACTCGGCATGGACAGCTAGGGTTCCATAGGCATCTAAAGTCTGTTGCATATCAACTTTTCGAACCTGATGAACAATCCGCAAACGATTTTGCAGGCCCTTTGGTAGTTTTTCGACCGCTTGGGGTAGCACGGTTGAAAACACACTCGCGCCCTGACTGCCACCGAACACCAAAAGTTCAAAAGCACCTGATTTACTTGGGCCCGTGTAGGAATTCTGGGCCGCTTTCAACACCGCCGCCCGCAAAGGGTTGCCCGTGCGGCGCAAACGTTCGGACGCTTTGGCCGGCACTTTTTGGGTCTGATTATAACTCGTAGCCACCGAAGCGCCCCAACTTGCAGCCAGGCGATTTACCCGACCCAGAACCGCATTTTGTTCATGCACCAGCACACGGCGCCCCAATAAGATGGCGGCCATAATCGGCCCAAAGGATGGGTAGCCACCAAAGCCGACAACCACTTCCGGCTTCAACCGCTGAACCAGATATAAAGACGAAAGAACAGAAACCATCAAAGTGAGGAGGCGAAACGGAAGGGCCAGAACGCCTCCGTTAAACACCGTGGCCGCTGGCAACTTATGGTGAATCATTTGCGTCAATTGCGGCAGATAGGCAAGGCCGCGAGTATCGGTCGCCAAATGCACGTCATAACCCTCGGCTTTCAATTGCTCGGCCAACACACTGGCGGGGAACATATGCCCCCCCGTGCCGCCAGCCGCCAGCAAGACGATTGGTTTTTGGTTGGATGATTTACTCATGTGCGACCTCCGGCCATGAAGTGAATGCCGCGGGTCGGCAGAGTGCGTATGCGGGTGTCGGAGCTGGTACGTCGGCGCATCAGGCCAACCAACATGCCCATGGTAATGGCCGAGGCCAAAAGCGACGAGCCCCCGTAAGAGATAAACGGCAACGTCATGCCCTTGGAAGGAATGAGGTTTAGGTTGACCGATAGATTGATAATCGCTTGCAAACCAAATAGGCAAATCAGCCCTGAAGCGGCCAATTGCACCCAATGCTCGCGCTCTTCGCGCAAAGCCCATAGCGCCCGCCAAACCAAAAAGGCGAAAGCGAACACAATGAAACACCCAATAATCAAGCCGCCCTCTTCGGCCGCCACGGCAAATACATAATCGGCATGGGCGTCGGGGAGGATAGATTTTACCCGACCATCGCCAGGCCCAACGCCGGTAATACCGCCAGAGCGAATGGCATCCATGGCTTTATCAACTTGATAGGTATCGCCCGTCGAGGGGTCGAGGAACCGATCGATGCGGCTTTGGAAATAGCCGTAAGTGGAATAGACATAGCTGCCCGCAAACAGACCCAGACCTGCCATGGCCGCGATTAATTTCATCGACCCACCCGACAAGAAGAACAGGCACATCCATACCAGCCCCAATAAAATGGTTTGGCCAAAATCTGGCTGCATCGCCAAAAGACCGCATGTGCCCAGCAAAAGCGCCACGGCCAGCCACATATCATGGGCCACAAATTTGGCTCTTTGGCGGGCGAACAACCAAGCGGTTACGACCACAAAGGCAGGTTTTAAAACTTCCGAGGGCTGCACCGATATTCCGGCGATGAGCAACCAACGGCTCGCGCCCTTCACGGTGACCCCGAAAAACAGCGTCGCGATAACCCCGCCCAAAGCGCCGATCAGCAGCAAGACTGCAAAATATTTAATCGCCTTGGGCGATAGCATCGACACACCCAAGAACACAAGCGCCGCCAGTGAGAGGAAGATGAATTGCTTATTGGCAAAATAATAAATCGATTTACCAATGGTTTGCGCCACAGCAGGGCTGGCAGCAAAAGCCATGAGATAACCAAGACCGATGAGCGCCATGACGCCCAAGACCATTTGGCGATCCACAGTCCACCACCAATGCGACAGCAGGCTACGATTGGTGCGGGCGAACATACGGCTCATGCGGCACCCCCGGCTTCTTGCGCGGCCACCCAAGTGGTAACCGCGGCTTGAAAGGCGACCCCGCGCGCTTCGAAGTCTTCGAATTGGTCGAAGGAAGCGCAGGCTGGCGATAGTAAAATTGTGGCATGGGCGAGAGCATCTGCTTTCGCTTGATTGGCAGCTTGTGCGAGCGCCTTATCCATCGTGTGCGCTATCACAACGGGCATTTCTCCCGCCAGTGTTTGCGCAAATCCATCGGCGGCTTCGCCAATCAGGAAGGCGGCGCGCACATTGGCGAATTGTGGTTTTAAACTTGAAATCCCACCCGCCTTGGCGACCCCTCCCGCAATCCAATAAATATTATCGAAAGCGGCCAAAGCGTGACGTGTCGCCTCGGCATTGGTGGCTTTGCTATCGTTCACAAAATTCAAAGCGCCGTGATGCGCCACGGATTGCAAGCGATGGGCCATGCCATGGAAACTTTGAAAACTATGGGCGATAACGCCGTCGCTCAGCCCCAAGCTATGACCAATGGCCAGGGCGGCGGCGGCGTTTTGGCCATTGTGCGCACCTGGAAGCGCTGGGCAATTTTGTAAATCGAGCGTCACGCCCTTGCCATAATGCAGGCTGCCATCCGCGAAGTAAATTTCGCCTTGCGGGTGCGTGCTAGAAATGGAGACCAAACGGTCGTGCGGATGACGCTGCGCCAGTTCGCGGCTTGGCGCATCATCGGTACCGATGACGCGCAAGGTTTGGCATTTGCTATTTTCAAACAGCGCTTCTTTGGCGCGCGCATACCCCGCCATATCGCCATGCCTATCGAGGTGGTCTGGCGTCAAATTTAACATCACGCCCATGTCACAATGTAGCTGCCGATTTAAATCAAGCTGATAAGAAGACAGCTCCAAAACATAAAGGGTGTTTTGTGCGCAAGCCTCTGGCAATGGCAATTGCAAAACCGGCGTGCCGATATTGCCGCCCATATGCACCGGCAAGCCAGCCGATTGCAGCATGTGACAAACCAAAGCCGTGGCGGTTGATTTTCCATTGGTGCCGGTGATGCCGATGAGCGTTGCTTTTTCGCGCAGGCCTGTGGCCTCTAGCGCCATGGAGAACAAATCCATATCGCCCAACACCGCGCAACCCAACTCGCGCGCCGCCGCCACAATCGGGTGCGGGGCGGGATGCGTCAGCGGCACACCAGGGCTAACAATTAATTGGGTAGGCGCGCCAAAATCATCGGCTAAATTTCGCACGCTCGCGCCCAGTTTTTCAGCTTGCGCGTGCGGCGCCGCTCGGTCATCCCAAGCCACCACCTGATTTCCCGCAGCCACCAGCGATGCCACACAAGCCAAGCCTGAGCGGCCCAGTCCGAAGACGGCGGTTTCACCAGTGAGTTTGGGAAGCTGCATCATCGACCTACCTCAGCTTCAACGTAGCCAGCCCAATGAGGGCGAGAATGACAGAGATAATCCAGAACCGAATAACAATCGTCGGCTCGGCCCAGCCACGTTGCTCGAAATGATGGTGCAAAGGTGCCATGGCAAAAACCCGTTTGCCTGTCAGCTTGAACGAAGCCACTTGCACAATCACCGAGACCGCTTCCAAGACAAACAACCCGCCGATAATCGCCAGCACCAACTCATGTTTGGTGGCCACAGCGATAGACCCAATCGCGCCGCCCAAAGCCAGGGAGCCTGTATCGCCCATGAACACCGCAGCTGGCGGCGCATTATACCAAAGGAACCCTAAGCCAGAACCAATGAGCGCAGCGCAAAATACCGCCAGCTCGCCAGTACCGGGCACATAATGGACTTGCAGATAATTGGCGAAAATCGCGTTGCCGACGAGGTAAGCAATAAAGCCAAAGCTCGCCGCTGCAATCATCGTTGGCACAATCGCCAGACCATCGAGACCGTCGGTTAAATTAACCGCATTGGACGCGCCGACAATGACAATCAGGCCCGCGAATAAATATAGCGGCAAGCCGAAAGGCAGAAGCACGTCTTTCAAAAAAGGTATGGCGTAGCTGGTTGCCAAAGGCTCCGGCAAATAATGGCTGATCGACAATACGGCGACAATGGCGACCATCGATTCAAATATTAATTTCAAACGACCCGGCACACCTGCGCTCGAACCGCCGCGCAGTTTTAGATAATCATCGGCAAAACCAATGACGCCAAAACCTGTGGTGGTCAGCAGCACAATCCATAAAAACGGATTGGTAAGATTGCCCCAAATCAACGTCGAGCCTATGGCGCCCAGCAAAATCAGCAGACCGCCCATAGTTGGGGTTCCAACTTTGGTAACCAAATGCGACTGCGGGCCATCTTCGCGGATGGGCTGGCCTTTGCCTTGGCGGGCGCGCAACGCGCCGATCATCCAAGGGCCCAGCATAAAGCTGATAAGCAAAGAGGTCATCACTGCGCCGCCGGCCCGAAAGGTAATGTAATTGAACAAGTTGGCGCCTGGCACTTGTTCGCTAAAATAGAGCATGAATTGATAGAGCATTATCCGACCCTCGCTTTTTTTATATCTGCCGCTGAGCTAGCGAGTAAGGCGTCGACCACTTTTCCCATGCCACTGGAATTAGAGCCCTTTACCATAACCACATCATTGGCGCGTAAATCTCGGTTGAGAATTTCCATAACTTCATCGGCCGTGCCGACATGCGGCCCCATGCGGCCCGGCGGTAAATGATTGTGCAAATGCATCATTAAGTCGCCGCAAGTCAGCACCAAATCAATATCGGCTTGCTCGATGTTTTGCGCCAAAGCGGCATGCAGAGCTGGCGCCTCTTTGCCCAATTCTGCCATATCGCCCAACACTGCAATGCGCCGACCCCGCCCTAAGCGCGGCGCCAGACCCATGGCCTTTAGCGCCGCCGCCATGGAAGTGGGGTTGGCATTATAACTCTCGTCGACAAGCGTGATGGCCGCGTCTTCCTCGCCCAAGCGATAGCGACGCCCGCGCCCCGAAAGACCTTCATGGTCGGCCAAAGATAAAGCCGCCAGCGCCAAATCTGCGCCCGCATTTTGCACCGCTGCCAAAACCGCCAGACTATTGGCCACATGATGGGCGCCCGGTGTGCCGATTTTGTAAATCACGTCTTGGTCTAAAATACGTGCCGTCACGCAGCTGCACGCCTCGTGCAATTTAACTTGCGTCGTACAGGCTTGCGCTTGCACATTGCCCTCGGCAGAAAAATCGATAAGGCGCGCTTGGCCGCCAATGCATTGGCCAGCGCTTTGTTTCAACGTATCGTAATGCTCATTGTCGCGCGGCAAAATAGCGGTGCCGCCCTCGACCAAGCCACTGAATACCTCGGCCTTGGCGCGTGCCAGAGCGGTCATATTTTCGAAATTTTCAATATGCGCCGTGCCAATGGTGGTGATGATGGCGCAGTGTGGGCGCACCATATCGACCAAATCTGTTAGCTCGCCCGCATGGTTCATGCCCAGTTCAAACACGCCATAGTCGGCCTCTGCCGAGAGGCGCGCCAGACTGAGCGGCACGCCGATATGATTGTTGAACGAACGCTCCGAGGCATGCACGCTGCCGCTTTTACCAAGCGCTGCAGCCAAAGTTTCTTTGACGCTGGTTTTGCCAACGCTGCCCGTTACGGCGATGATGTGGGCTTGGCTGCGGGCGCGAGCGGCGCGCCCCAAAGCTTCCAACGCGCCCAAAACATCCACCACAGGCAAGATAATGGCTTTGGCGCCTAGCTTATGCGCAACAAAATCTGGCCGCACCAGAGCCGCCGCGGCGCCGGCTTCAAAAGCCGCCTCGACATAGTCATGCCCATCGACGTTGTCTCCCGGCAAGGCAACGAAAATATCGCCTGGCTTTAAATCGCGGGTGTCGATGGAGACGCCATTGGCCACCCAATCGGTAGATATTTTTTCGCTACCTTGGCCCAAGTTGGAGGCTAAAGCAGCTATCACTTGCGAGCCCTTCCAGAGAGGATTAGCCATGCTGACCCCCTTTCTTAGAAAGATGCGATTGCGCCACCAGAGCATCGTCAAATGGCAAAATTGTGTCGCCGATAATCTGTCCGCCTTCATGGCCTTTGCCCGCCAGCAAAACAATGTCGTCGCTTTGCGCGGCATCGATAATGGCGCCAATGGCTTCGCCGCGATCGCCAACTTCTAAGGCATCTGGGCAGGCTTTGAGAATGGCCGCACGAATGCTCGCGGCATCCTCTTGGCGAGGATTATCATCGGTCACGAAAACATAATCGGCTTTAGCGGCCGCAAGCTTGCCCATTTCAGGGCGCTTGCCAGCATCGCGGTTTCCCCCGCAACCAAACAGCACGGATAGATTTCCATCGGTCGGCAGATGCGCGCGCAAGGCCACGAGGGCATTGTCCAGCGCGTCTGGCGTATGCGCATAATCGACGTAAACGCTTGCCCCTTTTTGCGAGCGGCCAACAAATTGCATACGGCCGCGCGGCGCTTGTAAATGCGTGCAGGCTGCAAATAAATCTGTATCGCTGACGCCAAAGGCCTGCGCCATGCCCAAGGCCAGTGCAAGATTCTCGGTTTGAAAATCGCCGATGAGCGGCACGCAAATGCTGTGTGATTTAGCGTTCAAAGTAATGTCGAGCTGCAAACCTGTGGCGGTGCGCGCGGCGACGCGAACAAAAACGCTATCTTCGGGACGCCCCACCATCACGGGGGTGCGACCCATGGCTTGGCATCGCTGTTGCAGGCGCTCGCCAGAGGCATGACTGGCGACAATCACCGCTGTGCCCGTCTCGCTCAACAGCTCTGTGAACAAACGTTGCTTGGCCGCCTCATAGGCCTCGGGCGTGTCATGATAATCCAAATGATCGCGCGACAGATTGGTAAAGCCTGCCACCTCAACTTGCACGCCATCCATACGATGCTGCGCCAACCCGTGACTGGAAGCCTCCATCGCCAAATGGGTGACGCCGTGCGCGCTCAGGTCGCGCAAGGCCGCGTGCAAGCGAACGGGGTCTGGGGTTGTGTGGTGCAAGGGCTCGAAATAGCCATCTGCCTCGACCCCCAGCGTGCCCATGGCAGCGGCTTTATGGCCTTGGGCAGCGAGCAGTTGGCGCAAGAAACTAGCGGTGGAGGTTTTGCCATTGGTGCCGGTAATGCACCCGATATGAGCTGGTTGAAACTCGAAAAACCGAGCCGCCATATGCGCCAAATCACGATGCGGATTATCGCTGGAAACAAAAGCTACATCGGCGCGCAAGGGCTGCGCCAACAAAGGCTCGCTGGCCAAAATGGCGGTAGCGCCGTTTTCAATCGCTTGGCCAATAAACGCCTGACCATCGACTTGCGTGCCCGGCAAAGCGGCAAATAAATACCCCGGTTGCACATGGCGGCTGTCGGCGCTGAGGCCGCGCACCTCGAGCGAGGCCATGGCTTCTTTGGCGGCAAAACTTTGGTTCGGGCTCAATTCATCGAGGCGCATAAGCCACCTCCTCGACAGAGCGATCGGTCTGTTTCACCGCCGCTTGTTCGGCCGGCACTTCGGCCCGCGGCAAGATACCGAGAAGGCTAGCCGTGCGACGCACAATCTCGCCCGCCGCCGGGGCCGCATTCCACCCTGCCTGATTATGCCCATAGGTATCGGCATGGCCTTGGGGCTCATCGAACATCACCAACATGGCATAGCGCGGGGCGCGAGCCGGAAACGCTCCCAAAAAGGACGTCACCAAGGCTTCTTTATTATAGCCGCCGCGCGCGTGTTTTTCGGCCGTTCCGGTTTTGCCCAAAATCTGATAGCCCGGCACATTGGCTTGGCGCCCCGTGCCATGGGTCACGACCGAGCGCATCATGCGACGCATCGAACGGCTGGTTTCTGCCGCGATAATTCGCTCGCCGACCGGCAGGCCAACCTTGCGCAAACTCGGCTCATATAAAACGCCG
>JABHDF010000001.1 GCA_018673175.1 Rhodobiaceae bacterium
GTAGCGATATGAAGTTCATTTGTCAATAAAAATGAAGTAAAATTCAATTATTTAGTAAAAATGAAGTTCAATTTATGAAAATAACGTCTATATAAATTTATAAGTCACAAATTATGAGGTCAATTCTTTCAACTTACGGGCCAAATCGCCTTTGGGCACTTGCTGTTGGGCGTGTTCGGAGGCGCGCCATTCGGCGTTATCGTTAATCTCGGCTGATTTTTCTTTGCCCAATTGCAAATCTTTGATGGTCACTTCGCCAGCGGCGCGCTCATCTTCCCCTTCGATGACCACAAACCTGGCACCGCGCGCATCGGCATAGCGCAATTGCGCTTTCATCGCGCTGTCGCCCATATAAAGCTCGGCGCGCAAGCCCTGTTGGCGCAAGTCGCGCACCAAGGCCATCAGCTCTGGGCGGGTCTCTTTATCCATCACGGTCACAACAATTAAGTCGGCGGGTGTGGCAGCGCCCGCTTTGCCGAGCAGGGTGAGGGCTGCGGCCAACCGGCTAACGCCGATGGAAATGCCGGTAGCTGGAATTTCAATGCCTTTAAAGCGTTTGACCAAATCATCATAGCGCCCGCCGCCACCAACGGAGCCGAAACGTGCCAGCTCGCCGTTTTCGTCATGGGCTTCAAAGGTCAATTCAATTTCATAGACGGGGCCGGTGTAATAGCCGAGCCCGCGCACAATGCTCGGGTCAATCGCTAGGCGGTCTTCGCCATAGCCCAGGGTCGAAAATAAATCAGCCATGTCGCGCAATTCGCCAAGCCCTTGTTGGCCAATATCGGTGTCGCCCACCAGCTCGGCCATGGCGTCAAGTGCCTGGGTGCGATCGCTGGCTTCGATGCAAACCATGTGCGCCACTTTGTCAATCTGGGCTGGCGTCAAATTGGCCCCCTTGGTGAAGTCACCGCTTTCATCTTTGCGGCCGTCGCCCAACAGGGCTTTAACCGCGTCTAATCCGAGGCGGTCAAATTTATCCATAGCGCGCAAAATCGTCAGGCGCGTGGCCTCATAGTCTTCGGCCTCGGGGTCTAGCCCAATGGCAATCAAAAGGGCGTCCATGATTTTGCGATTGTTGATGCGCACGACATAATCGCCGCGCTCAAGGCCCAGCGCTTCCATGCAATCGGCGGCCATCATGCAAATTTCGGCGTCTGCCGCTTGGTTTGCCGCCCCCACTGTGTCGGCGTCGATTTGCATGAATTGGCGATAGCGCCCAGGCCCAGGTTTTTCATTGCGCCAAACCGGGCCGAATTGAAAGCGGCGCAAAGGCTTGGGCAAGCGGTCATAATGTTCCGCGACATAGCGCGCCAGCGGCGCGGTCAGGTCGTAGCGCAAGCTCATCCATTGCCCGTCGTCGTCTTCTAGCGAGAACACGCCTTCATTGGGGCGGTCGTCGTCGGGCAAAAATTTGCCCAGCGCATCGGCGTATTCAAAAGCCGATGTGTCTAATTCCCCAAATCCGTAGCTTTCATAAACTTGGGCGATGGTAGCAATCATGTGGTTTTGCAGGCGCAGCTCGTCGCCCGTCATATCGCGCAAGCCCCGGGGGGTACGCGCTTTGGGCTTAAATTTCTTTTGCTTTTTGGCTTGTCGCCGGGATGGTTGCTCGCTCATGTCTTCTTCCTACAATGTGGGGTTTGTCGCGTCAATCGGCTCAAAAATCAAACGGCGAGAGCCCGCGCACATGTTCATCCAATTGCAGCGCGCGGTTGATGGAGGGCGTGGCGCGTTGGTTGCAATCGCGCCGCTCGCAAAGCCGACAGTTTACCCCGATGGGCGTGTCTCCGGTCGGGTTATCGGGATTGGTGCCGCGCGCATAGATTAATTTATCGGCATGTTTAATCTCGCAGCCCATAGCAATGGCAAACTGATTATCGGGCACGCCAAAGCCTGAATTATCTCGGCTCACCGTGCGGGCAATGGAGAGGTAGCGCGTGCCGTCTTCCATTTGCACGGTCTGGGTATTGATTTGGCCCGGAATGCGAAACGCATCATGCACATGCCAGCGCGGGCAGGTGCCGCCGAAGCGGGCAAAGTGAAAGCCGCCGGCCGAAAAGCGTTTGGAAATATTGCCGGCATTATCGACCCGAATAAGAAAGAACGGAATGCCGCGCGCGCCCGGACGTTGCAATGTGGTCAAGCGATGGCACACTTGCTCAAAGCTGGTGCCGAAGCGGCGCGCCAATAAGGTGATGTCATATTGATTGGCCGTGGCGGTTTTTAAAAATGCTTCATAGGGCATGAGCGCAGCGGCGGCAAAATAATTGGCCAGCGAAATGCGCGCCACCGTGCGCACCTCTTCGCTCTCCATGCCCGAGCTGACCAGAATGTTTTCGATATTGGGTATCTGTTCAAAATAAGCCAATTGATAGGCCAGCTGAAACGAACGGCCCGGTTGGTCGAGCAGCTCGGACAGAAAAATCGTCTGACGATGGCGGTCGTACCGGCGCAACGTATTGTCCATCACCTCGACGGGGGCGATGCGGGTTTTTACATTATGTCGCTGCTCTAGGCGCGCACGCAAAGCCAAATACGGCTCGTCATAATCTGCCATCACCGCGTCGTGCAGGGTTTCGGCTTCTTCGTCGAGGATGGGAAAATAATTGTTTTGCGCCACAATAAAATCGCGCACTTCATCGAGCGCCATGCCCGCGCCGTGGGTCTCGCTGGCATCGCCGCCCTCTAACTGCTCGACCAAAAGCGCATTCGAGGCACGACTTTGCAGCATCTCTTGGTAGAGCCGCGCCACGGCATCGGCGGCGGCAGGGCTGGCGGCGGCCAAATCTTTCAGCTCGGCTTTCGATAAAGGCGTGTCGCGAAACATCGGGTCAGAGAACACTTCATGGAGCTGGGTTTGCGCGCGCGCCTCTTCGTCGCCGGCGAGCCCGCGCGGGTCGATATCGAAGACATCGACCAATTGTAAAAGAATCTGTGCCGAGATGGGGCGCTGGTCGCGCTCAATGAGGTTGAGATAGCTGGTGGAGATGCCCAAAGCCTCCGCCATGGCGGCTTGGGTGAGGCGTTGCTCGCGACGCAAGCGGCGCACGCGGGGGCCTGCAAACAGTTTTTTCTCAACCAATCGACCTGTGTCGGCCATGCTCTATCCTCTATATGAATCAAGGGTTTATCTCTGCTTCGATGGCTATCGACAAACTCAAAAGTTTACAAGGTTTACATATATTACAAAAAATAGGCCAATTTGTGTAAACTTTTTTACTTTAATATTTTCAATAGCTTGGGATTCACTCGACAAGGCGCTGTCATGGTTGTATGTCCACATCAACGAAACCCTTATGTGAGGATATAGTGATGACGAAATACAGTGAATTGGTGGCTCAAAAAGCCGCAACAATCAAAACCGGTGGGTCTGCTTGGACCGCCATTAATCCAGAATATGCCGCGCGCATGGAAGTTCAAAACCGCTTTAAAACCGGTCTGGACGTGGCTCGCTACACAGCCGATATCATGCGTAAAGATATGGCTGATTATGATGGCGACAGCAGTCAATACACTCAGTCTTTGGGTTGCTGGCATGGTTTCACCGCGCAGCAAATGATGATGGCTGTAAAACGTCACCGCAAAACCACCGATAAATCTTACGTCTATCTGTCCGGTTGGATGGTCGCCGCACTTCGCTCTGAGTTTGGCCCACTGCCAGATCAGTCGATGCATGAGAAAACTTCGGTGGCAAGCCTGATCGAAGAAATCTACACATTCTTGCGTCAAGCCGATGCCCGCGAATTGCGTCATCTGTTTGTCGACCTAGACGATGCGCGCGCCAATGGCGGCGACGTCGACGCGGCTCTGGCAGCTATCGACAACCACGAAACACATGTTGTGCCAATTATTGCCGACATTGATGCAGGCTTTGGTAACGAAGAAGCCACTTACTTGCTGGCCAAGAAAATGATCGAAGCTGGCGCCTGCTGCATCCAAATTGAAAACCAAGTGTCGGACGCCAAACAGTGCGGCCACCAAGATGGTAAAGTGACGGTGCCACACGAAGACTTCATCTCGAAAATTAACGCTGTGCGTTATGCGTTCCTCGAGCTGGGTGTCGACAATGGCGTCATCGTGGCCCGTACCGATAGCCTCGGCGCTGGCCTGACCCAAAAAATCCCTGTGTCGCAAACACCTGGCGACATGGCTGACCAATATAACGCCTTCTTGCAACTCGAAGAAGTCACCGACCTGTCTGGCATTAAGCAAGGCGAGCAAGTGATTACCCAGGGCGGCAAAACCATGAAACCGGTTCGTCTGCCAAATGGTCTTTATGCCTTTAAAGACGGTACAGGCGAAGATCGTTGCGTGATGGATTGCATCATTTCGTTGCAAAACGGCGCCGATCTTCTGTGGATTGAAACCGAGAAGCCAAATGTGGCCCAAATCGGTGGCATGGTCTCGCGCATTCGCGAAGCCATTCCAAACGCGAAATTGGTTTACAACAACTCGCCAAGCTTTAACTGGACGCTAAACTTCCGCAATCAAGTGCATGCAGAATGGGTAGCCGCTGGTAAAGACGTATCGGCTTATCCAGATCCAGCTTCCGAGCCTACAGGTCTGATGAACGTTAAGTTTGATGATAGCGAGCTGGCAGCTGAAGCGGATATGAAAGTACAAACTTTCCAAGCCGATGGCGCGCGCGAAGCCGGTATCTTCCACCACCTCATCACCCTGCCGACCTATCACGACACGGCTCTGGGTACGGATGTTCTGTCGGAAGGTTACTTCGGCGACCTCGGCATGTTGGCCTATGTGCGCGATGTTCAGCGTAAAGAAATCCGTCGTGGCATGGCTTCGGTCAAGCACCAAGATTTGGCTGGTTCGAACATTGGCGATGATCACAAAGAGTATTTCTCTGGCGACATGGCCCTGTTGGCTTCGGGTGAAGACAACACAATGAACCAGTTCTAAGGGTCTCATTATTTTTAAAGAGGGTTCGTAGGCAGATGTGCTTACGGGCCCTTTTTCGTTTATAAAGATAAAGCAGATTTTTTAAGGAGCGCGCCCAATGACCCAAGATACCCTGACCACTGACCTATCCGACGCCCATGAGGGGGCTTTGCAATATCTCGCTCCGGGCTATCAAGATTTTGGCGGCCACGGGCGCTTTCACGGGCCGGCCAAAACGCTTCTGACCTTTGAAGACAACACCAAAGTGCGCGCCGCCGTGGAAACGCCTGGCGAAGGACGCGTGCTTGTGGTCGATGGCGCCGGTTCGATGAACTGCGCTTTGTTCGGCGGAAACTTAGCCAAATTAGCCGCTGATAACGGCTGGGCGGGCATCGTCATTCACGGCTGTGTGCGCGACCAAGCCGAGTTAAAAGCGGAAGCCGTGGGCATTAAAGCCTTGGCCAGCCACCCGAAAAAAAGCGAGAAGCGCGACCTCGGTACTTATGATGAAGTGCTGGAATTTTCTGGCGTCACCATTCGACCTGGCGATTATATCTACGCCGATGAAGATGGGGTAGTGATTGCGCGCGAAGCCTTGTCTGTCTAAAGCATTTGCCTCTGGTTGTGGCGCGCGGGGTTTGTTAGGCTTTTTGATAAACAGCAAAAAGAACTCGGTCTTATGTATATTCCACCGCAATTTGAAGTGACCAACCCAGAGACCATCGCAACGGTTATTCACCAATATGGTTTTGCAAGTCTCGTTTCGCGCGATGGCGAGACGATGAATGCCAGCCATGTGCCGTTGATGTTGCAAGGGCGTGCAGCCAGCGGGGGGCAATTACATGGGCATTTGGCAGCCGCCAATCCGCAGCTTGGACAATTGCAAGACCAAAAAGTCTTGGCGATGTTTCACGGGCCTCACGCTTATATTTCTCCCAAAGCCTATGCTGCGGCGTCGGTGCCGACTTGGAACTTCATCGCCGTGCATGTGACGGGCACGGCGCGTCGGGTAGACGAGACTTGGTTGGAAGAAGAAAATCTTTCGCGTCTCGTCGCTCAATATGAAGGAGACGCCTCGATGATGGACGAGCTGGAGCCAAAGAAACTGGACGCGCTGAAAGCCGCCATTGGCCACTTTGTCATCGACATCGAAACCGTGCAGGCCAAGTTTAAACTGAGCCAAAATAAATCGCTCGAGGATAGAGCGCGCATCATCAATGACTTACGCGAACGAGACGATAGCCTGGCCCACGCGATTGCAGAGGAAATGGCCCGAGACCTTTAACCCGGCCTAAAGTGCCAACTGCAGCACCAACTACAGTAGGGCGCGAGATACGAATAAATAAAGACCAAAGGCCGTCAGGCTACTGGCGGCAATGTCGCTCCAGCGAATTTTGCTGTTCGATAGGCTGGGCAGCTCCTCGAGGAGGATGGGAATAAACACAAAGGCTGGAATGAGAACCAGCAATTGCCCCACTTCGACGCCGAGGTTAAAGCTAAACAATCCCGCCACAAGGTTCTCGCTCGGCAGGCCGATGTCGGTTAATAAGCCGGCGAACCCAAACCCATGAATAAAGCCAAAGGCCAAAGTCATGGTTGGCGCGTAGCGTTGCATAGCGGCTGGGCCGTCGATCAGTAGGCCATAACACAAGCAGAATAATATTAAGCCAGTCCAAGCGCCCAATGGCAAAACACTGCCCGTCACAATGCCAATGCCCGACGCGACGAATAGCACCAGAGCCGCAACGGCGCCGCTGCGTGCCATTAAAGTGCCACGGCTCAAAATCGGTTCGGCTGCCATTAAGGCGATGGAGGCGCCGATGAGGGCTTCGACAACATTGGGGTTTGGCACCACCCAGCCCAAAGTCGCCATAATCAAAGTGGCGCTATGGCCGACGGTAAAACCCGAAATCAGCCATATCGCGCGGCGTTGCGTGGGCGCGACCAGCAATAAACATAAGACAAAAGCCAAATGGTCATAGCCGGTTAGAATATGGCTCATGCCGAGCCAGAAATAATTCTGAAACACTTCCCCAAAGCCCACTTCGGCCTCGAGGCCGCCTGTCTCATTGGCGCGAATGACGTGATAGCGTTGGGTGGCGGTAAACAAAATTTCCTTGGTGTTGGCTTGCGTTTTATCCGCCGTGAGGCCAAAGCGTGAGAAATGCACATGGCTGCGGGCCAGGTCGAAAAACGCATTGTTTTCAACGCGGATGGGGGAGCTGGCGTCATAGCACTGAAATTCGCCGATCACGCGAATATAGCTGGCGCGCGATGGGGCTTTGGCAAAAGGCGTGGTGATTTTGCACGCCATATTCATTTGGCTGAGCCGCAAATTGGCGCTCACATGGGCGCCCAGAGCGTCGCTGAGGCTCCTCTGGGTCTGCACACTGGGTAGCAAGGTGACATCGCGAGCGGGGGCCGTAAAGCTGACGGAAATAGCATCGCCGCCCCACAAAAAGTTCGAAAAGCTGAGGCTTTTGTTATGCGCCTCCACCGGCTGCCAATGGGCAAACGACAAGGCGAGGATAAAAACCACAGCAAGGGTTTTTAAAACCCGAGCCATTACCGCGTGCCTTCTTGCCCAAGCGGTGCATCTGGTGCCAGCTCAATATCCGCCCGCGTGCGAAGCCAATCTAGGTAGTCGCGCAAAGCTTTGTCGTCGCGTTCGTGGCGCACGGCATCGATTATTTGCGTGCGAACGCTTTCAAACGCAGGCGGCTGGCCCGGGCGATTGCGAATAATTTTCAAAAAATGCCAACCTGTCGGCCCAGCCAGAGCGTCGGAGATGGCGCCTTGTGGCAGGCGGCTGGCCGACTTGGTAAGTTCGGGCCCCAGATAGTCGGTCATTTTGGCCGGGGTGAGCATGATACGTGGCAATGCAGGCAAAATCTCTGTCCCAAATGTCTCGCGGGCTTGGTTGAAATCCATACCGCCTCGCAAGGCCTTGCGAATTGCATCCAACTTTTGGGTCATTTCAGGCGATTGGCGAGGGTCCGCATAGGGCACGAAAAGACGCGACACTTGCAGCCGATTGGCCGGCGCAAAGCGGGCTTTATGGTCATTATAAAAGCGGCGCAAATTCTCTTCGCTCAGCGCATCCGAGCCTTTTTGCGCCAGCACAAATTCGATGACCGCGATGGCCACGGCTTTGCGAACGGCAGCATCGCCTTCGAGCAGGCCAATTTCGAGGCCACGCTGAACCAAAAGCTCTTCCTCAATGAGACGGTCGAGCACGAGCTTTTTATCGGCCGCCGTCGGCGCTTTGTTTTTATCCGACAGCAAAGCCTGATAGGCGCCCGCAAATTCTGTGCGGTCGATGTGTTGCTGGTTTACCTTGGCAATGGCGCCGGCGCTAGATAAGCGTTTTCGCTCGCTCGGCGAAGCGGTCACGAGGGCCAACAGCAAGCCCAAAAGGGCGCCCGCGAGCAACAGCCGCTCTGGCAGGGCAGAGGCCGTGCGGGTGGCTGCGTCGCTGCCCTTATCGGCTGTGGGCATTTTACTCGAGTTACTTGACGTCATGGCCGTCAATCTAGCGATTGAGCCGCGAAGTGCAAGCCCCCCGCGTTTGGCGTCTCTTGCACGCGCGCTTGCCCATTGGTAAACCGGCGAAGCGCTGGTAAGATGGGGCGACCCTAAGACAAATTTTTACGAGGACGTCTCTTGATGCACCAGAACCTAACTTCTGCGCTTTGCGCCACCACCACGCCCTTGTATGCGGCGGCGCTCGAGGCTTTGGCGCCCCATCACGCGAGATATCAGGCCCAGCCCCTGCCGCATATGGCCTTGGCCGAAAAACAAGATGATGTGGCAGCTATGCATCAGATGGCGCAGGCTTTGGCGCAAGATGCTCAGCGTATTCTTATCTTGGGTACGGGCGGGTCTAGCCTTGGCGCGCAAGTTTTAGAGCAAGCGCAGGGGACAGATAAAACCGGCCTAGACTTAATTTTTGCCGATAATCTAGATGCCGATAGTTTTGCCAAAACCTTGCAAGGCGATATGTCGACCACACGATTTTTCGTCGTCTCAAAATCGGGTGGCACGGCCGAGACGATGATGCAATTGGGCGGCGCGCTTTTGGCTTTGGAAGCCGCGGGCGCCAAGCCGTCTCATCACGTGGCAGGCATTGCAGGTCGTGGCGACAACGCGCTGCGCCGTTTGGCACGTGCCTATGAATTTCCGCTGCTGGCCCACGAAAGTGACATTGGCGGTCGGTTTTCGGTGCTTACCAATGTGGGGCTTCTGCCCGCAATTTGGGCCGGCGGCGACCCCGAGGCGGTGCGTGCGGGCGCACGAAAAACCATGGCAGGCCTCAAAGGCGAGCCGCAAAATTTTGAGCCTTTAAAAGGCGCCGCTCTTCATTTGGCGCATATGCAGGCCGGGCGAAACGTCAACGTGATGATGCCCTATGCCGATAAGCTGGAGCGGTTGGCGTTCTGGTATCGCCAGCTTTGGGCCGAGAGCCTTGGCAAAAAAGGCCATGGCTCGGTGCCGGTCAATGCGCTGGGCCCCGTCGACCAACATAGTCAATTGCAGCTCTATTTAGATGGCCCGGACGATAAGCTGTACACACTGATAACCCACACCACGCGCGGCACGGGGTGCCGCGTGCCCGATGGGTTTTTGAACGACCCTGATTTGGCTTCGCTGGCGGGGCATACGATGGGCAATCTGGTCGACGCGGAAGCGCGCGCCACTTTGGATGTTTTGGTGGATGCCAAACGCCCCGTGCGCCATATCGAACTTGGCGCTATAACTGACGAAAGCCTGGGCGAGGTGCTGATGCAGTTGCAACTCGAGACGATTTACACCGCCGACGGCTTGGGCATAGACGCCTATTCGCAGCCTGCTGTTGAGGCCGGTAAAATCAGGGCCAAGCAATATTTGCAAGATATGGCAGAGTGATATGAGCCGCATTCGTCGCCTTCCCGAAGACACTATCAATCGCATCGCCGCGGGCGAGGTGGTCGAGCGTCCGGCCAGCGCGGTTAAGGAATTGGTGGAAAACGCCATTGATGCCAAAGCCAGCCAAATTGACGTGAGCTTGGGCGCAGGCGGCAAGACGCTGATCCTCATCGAAGACAATGGTCACGCCATGACCGCAGAAGAATTAAGCCTCGCCGTCGAGCGCCATGCGACCTCCAAATTACCCGAAGGCGATGGCGGCGATCGGATGTTTCGCATCGCCAGTCTTGGGTTTCGCGGCGAGGCTTTGCCGAGCATTGGCGCGGTGGCGCATTTGTCGATTACCAGTCGCCCGATCCAGGGTGATGTGGCGCATGAAATTCGTGTCGATGGCGGCAAGCTGGGACAGGTGAAACCCGCAGCGGGCCAAACAGGCACGCGGGTGGAAGTGCGCGACTTGTTTTACGCCACGCCCGCCAGATTGAAATTTTTAAAATCCGACCGCGCCGAGACCACCGCCGTCAGCGATATCTTGCGCCGTCTGGCGATGGCCAATCCACAAATTGGTTTCAGCCTAACCAGCGATGGACGCAAGAGTTTTGCCTATCCGCCAGAGCATGGCGAGACGGCGCAGCTCAAACGTCTCGGCGCTATTTTAGGGCGCGAGTTTGCCGATAATGCCGTGCCCGTTTTGGCCACACGAGATGGCGTGCGCCTTTATGGTTTTGCCGGCTTGCCGACGTTTAATCACGCTACCGCGCAGAAACAATATTTGGTGGTGAACGGGCGCCCGGTGCGCGACAAATTATTGAACGGGGCGGTGCGCGGCGCCTATCAAGATTTTTTAGCGGGCAATCGTCACCCCGCTTTGGCCTTGTTTATTGACCTGGAGCCAAGCGAGTTGGACGTCAATGTGCATCCAGCCAAAACCGAAGTGCGGTTTCGCGATGCGGGGCTCATTCGCTCGATGATTGTCGGTGGCTTGCGCGCCAGTATGGCGGAGGCGGGCCATCGTGCCTCGACCACCGTGGCCGGGCAAACCATGTCGGCTTTTCGCCCTGGCAACCTGGGAGACGCCCACCTGCAAGGTAATTTCGCCGCGGCACAGAGTTTCCAAGCGCCGATCGAGGGCGGCGGCATGAGCGAAGCGGCTGCCGAATGGCTTTCGACCCCCCAAGCCGCGCAAGCCATGCGCGAGGCCGTGCCGGCCCATTTGCCTTTGGGGTTGGCGCGGGCGCAATTGCATGAGACCTATATTTTATCCCAAACCCATGACGGTTTCGTGATTGTCGACCAGCATGCGGCGCATGAGCGCTTGGTCTATGAGCGGATGAAAACGCAAATGGCGGAACGCGGCATTGCGCGGCAAATTTTATTGGTGCCAGAAGTGGCTGAATTAGAGCCCGAGGAAGGCGATTTGATTTTAAGTCGCGCCGCCGAATTATTAGAGCTGGGTTTTGTGATTGAGCGTTTTGGCCCGGGCAGCGATGGCCGTGTGGCGGTGCTGTTGCGCGAAGTGCCTGCCATGCTATATGGCGCCGATTGCGTGGCGCTGTTGCGGGATATGGCGCAAGAAATGTCGGAGCTGGGCGCAGGCCTTGCCTTGAAAGAACGTTTGGAAGAAATTGCCGGTACGCTGGCCTGCCATACCTCGGTGCGCGCGGGGCGTCGGTTGAACGGCGAAGAGATGAACGCGCTGTTGCGCGATATGGAAGCCACGCCGAATTCAGGCCAGTGCAACCATGGTCGTCCCACTTATGTGGAATTAAAGCTGGCCGATATCGAACGTTTGTTCGGCCGCCGCTAGAGATAAAAAAACCCCGCCGCTCGAAAGCGACGGGGTTTTCTAATTTTAAATGGTTTTGGAAATTATCCGCGAGGCACGTCGAGTGTCTTCATGCCATCTTCATTGGCTTGCGACAGGTCGGCGTATTTTTTCATTTCCAAACGCGCGATGGTGCGATTGTGCACTTCATCGGGGCCATCGGCCAAACGCAGGGTACGGATACCGGCATACATTTTCGCCAGACCAAAGTCTGTCGTTACGCCGCCGCCACCATGGGCTTGAATGGCATCGTCAATGATTTGCAGCGCGATGCGAGGGCCTGCCACTTTAATTTGGGCAATCTCACTTTTGGCTACTTTATTGCCGACCGTATCCATCATATAGGCAGCCTTCATGGTCAGAAGACGGCTCATTTCGATGTTGGTGCGAGCTTCCGCAATGCGTTGTTCCCAAATGCTATATTCAGAAACGCGCTTGCCAAAAGCCACCCGGCTCATCAGACGCGTGATCATTTTTTCTAGGGCGCGTTCGGCAACACCGATGGTGCGCATGCAATGGTGAATGCGGCCAGGGCCAAGACGTCCTTGGGCAATCTCAAAGCCACGGCCTTCGCCGAGCAAGAGATTTTCAACAGGCACACGAACATTGGTGAGGCGCACTTCGGCATGGCCGTGGGGCGCGTCATCATAGCCAAAGACAGGCAGCATCCGCAGCACTTCAATGCCTGGGGCATCGAGGGGAACCAAAACTTGGCTCTGCTGTTGGTGACGTGGGGCTTCTGGATTGGTTTTGCCCATCACAATCGCAATTTTGCAACGTGGATCGCCAACACCCGAAGACCACCATTTCGTGCCATTGATGACATATTCGTCGCCATCGCGCTCAATGCGGGTTTCGATGTTGGTGGCATCGGAAGACGCCACAGCGGGTTCGGTCATCAAGAAAGCTGAGCGAATGTCGCCGTTCAACAAAGGCACCATATATTCTTCTTTATGGCGATCATTGCCGTAGCGTTCCAAAACTTCCATGTTGCCGGTGTCTGGCGCGGAGCAGTTAAACACTTCCGACGCAAAGCCAACACGGCCCATAATTTCGCAAAGCGGAGCATATTCGACATTGCTCAAACCAAAGCCGCGTTCGCTTTCTGGCAAGAACAAGTTCCACAGGCCTTCTTCTTTGGCTTTGTCTTTCAACTCTTCCAAAATCGGCACAACTTGCCACGGGTTTCCGTCAGCACGGAAAGCGTCCATTTGTTGGTGGTAGGTAATTTCATTCGGATAAATATGGGCATCCATAAATCCTTCGACGCGAGCAATCAGCTCTTTCGTGCGGTCGTTATGTTCGAAAATCATCTTCTTCTCCCTCAGTTTCAGGCCAAAGCCTAGAATAAAGCCTGAGCGAGTGCTACCAAAAAAACGCTTTAAGAGGGTTCATTTCGACGCAGGGCAAAAAACTCCGTCAGCAACTCGGCGCAGGCGTTTTCGCGCAAGCCCCCAATGACCTCGGGCGCGTGATGGCAGCTGCTTTGCGCAAATAGCGCCACGCCATTATCGACCGCGCCGCCCTTGCGATCGCTGGCGCCATAATACAAACGCCGCAGCCGCGCATGGGCAATGGCGCCCGCGCACATGGGGCAGGGCTCTAGGGTTACATAAAGGTCGCACTCGAGCAGGCGTTCGTTGCCTAGCTTGGCGCAAGCCTCGCGAATGGCCAATATTTCAGCATGCGCGGTTGGGTCCTGCAGGGTGCGCATTTGGTTGCGCGTTTTGGCAAGCACCTCGCCTTTGGGCCCCACAAGCACAGCTCCCACGGGCACTTCGCCTTGCTGGGCGGCCGCTTCGGCTTGGTCGATGGCCATTTGCATATAATCTATCTCGCTCATGAAACGACACTAGCACGCGAGGCGCACAGCGTGCTACAGGTCAGGGATGAGTGATGAGAAAACTTCCCAATTTGAAGGCGACCGCGTTGCCAAAGTCTTGGCTCGCGCGGGCGTGTGTTCGCGCCGCGATGCCGAGCGCATGGTGGCCGATGGCCGGATTGCGGTAAACGGGCGCCGGCTCGATACGCCTGCGTTTAATGTAACCGCCAAAGATAAAATCACCGTCGACGGCAAGCCCGTCGCTGAGCCGGACCCGCCGCGCTTGTGGCGCTATCATAAGCCAGCGGGTTTAGTAACCACCGCGCGCGATCCGCAAGGGCGTGACACGGTCTTTCAAAAATTGCCTGCCAGCTTGCCGCGCGTGAACGCCGTGGGCCGGCTTGATATTAACACCGAGGGCCTATTGCTTTTGACCAATGACGGCGGCATGAAGCGCTTGCTAGAATTGCCCAGCACGGGTTGGTTGCGCCGCTATCGGGTGCGCGCTTTTGGCAAAGCCGATGAGGCCAAGCTGAAAGAGTTGAAACACGGCATCACCATCGACGGGGTAAATTATAAATCCATCGACGCGTCGCTCGAGCGCCAGCAAGGCGGCAATGTGTGGCTTTCCATGGCTTTGCGCGAAGGTAAAAACCGCGAGATTAAACGCGTGCTAGAAGCGCTAGATTTAAAAGTGAACCGACTTTTGCGCCTCTCCTTCGGCCCGTTTCAATTGGGTCAATTAGACGAGGGCAAAGTAGAAGAAGTGCCGCGCCGCGTGTTGCGCCAGCAATTGGGCAAAAACTGGCAATCGATTGTCGACGGTACCGTGCGGGGCGCCAGTGCGGATAAAGACGAAGACACCAGTGCAGGCGCAGAAGCCACGCCGCGCTCGCGCTCGGATGCCAAACGCGGGAAGCTGCGCGATACGGCAGAGCCCTTAAAGGTACGCGACCCTAAGGGCAAAAACGCGAAAAACCAATCGTCCAATAAGCCTGCGCGCGGCGACAGCAAACAATCGCCAAAAGGCAGAAATTTCAAATCTTCGGGCGATAAACCCGCCTCCCGCAAAGGCTCATCTGATGCGCGTGGTCGGCGGTAATTGGCGCGGTAAACCGTTGCGCGCGCCCAAGGGAAACGACACGCGCCCGACCACAGACCGCACGCGCGAAGCGTTGTTCTCTATGCTCAGCTCGCGGCTCGATTTTGATGATTTGCGGGTGCTCGACTTATTCGCGGGCACGGGCGCTTTGGGGCTAGAAGCTCTATCGCGCGGCGCTCAGTTTTGTTTGTTTGTGGAAACCCAAGCGCCCGCGCGCGCCGCCATTCGCGACAATGTCGAGACTTGCAACGCCACAGGTCACAGTAAAATCTTTCGCCGCGACGCCACCCAATTGGGCCCCTGCACGGGCGGCGGCGCCTATGATTTGGTTTTTGCCGACCCGCCCTACAGCCAAGGATTGGGCGAACAGGCCCTCGACGCCCTATTGCACGGCAGCTGGTTGGCGCAAGACGCTTTGATTGTTGTGGAAGAAGACAGGCGTGCTGAGTTTCGTGCCCCGGCCGGATTTGACGAGTTGGAACGGAGAATAAAAAGCGATACCGAGTTGATTTTTTGCACACTGAGTTAATGCCAAGTTTATTAGGTAACTTATCTCTCACGTGCTAGGTTTTTCTATCGTAATAAAAATAAGAGCGAGCGCCATGGAATTTAACAGCGAAAAATTTGTCTCCGAGATGACGAAGGTAGGCATGCAAAAAGAGCAGGCAGATTTATTAGCACAGGCATGTGCAAATTTTTTTTCCAATCCAACTGTCACCAGCGACGACATTGCTCGGCAAGAAGACAGGGTGCGCGCGGAACGTAATTTATTGGAAGACAGGCTGAATGCCAATCATGCGGCCTTAGGGCTTTCCTTGCACAAAGAAATCGAAGCGCAAGGCATTGTTAGTCGCACCCAGGTGGAGGATATAAAATCCAATATGCTCCAGTTAGAGGCGCGCATTGAGGGCGGCCAGAAAAGCAACCTAGCCGCGATGAAATCCCATGCCAATCATCATTCAGCCGGTAATGTGATGCTGGTTATCAGCGCCATGGCAGGGGTTTATTTTCTCAGCGCGACCTAAAGCGAGGGGTTAAACAGCCCCTGCTTTTTGCGCAAATTCCCAGCCCATATCCGACAGAGGTTTCACTCGGTCCGCCATGGCCGCCGCATGGGCGTTGGACGCCGTTCCATCGCGCACACGCCCGACGATGCCTTGCAAAATACCTGCCAAGCGGAACATATTATAGGCGATATAATAGTCCATATTCTCAATGCCATCGCGGCCCGTATGCTCGCAATAGGCGCGCGTATAGGCGTCTTTATCGGGGATGTTTAACGCGCTGAAATCGCAGCCCAAAAGCGTATTGGTGCTGCCCGCATCATTGGGCATATACCATTGCATCAAGTGATAGGTAAAATCGCCCAAAGGGTGGCCCAGCGTCGATAGTTCCCAGTCAAGAACGGCCGAAACTTTTGGCTCGGTAGGATGCAGCACCATATTGTCGAGGCGAAAATCGCCATGCACAATCGACACTTCATCATTGCCCGGAATATTGCCAGGCAACCAATCGATGAGCTTGTTCATACTGTCAATTTGTTGCGTTTCGGAAAGCTGATATTGCTTCGTCCAACGCGAGATTTGGCGGGCGAAATAATCGCCAGGCTTGCCAAAATCTTCCAAGCCAATGGCTTTGTAATCGGTGTTGTGCAATTGCGCCAAAGTTTTGATTTTGGCGTCAAAAATCGCATGGCGGCCTTCGCGCGCGATATCTGGCAATTGCGGGTCCCATAAAATGCGCCCCTCTACCATATCCATAATGTAAAAAATCGTGCCCGTAATGCTTTCGTCTTCGCACATGCAATAGGTGCGCGGCACAGGAAACCCGGTGCTGCCCAGCGCGGTAATCACTTTATACTCGCGGTCGACGGCATGCGCGGACGGCAGCAATTTTCCGGGCGGCTTGCGGCGCATGACATATTTTTTATTTGGCGTAATCAGCTGATAGGTCGGGTTGGATTGTCCGCCTTTGAACTGGCGCACTTCCAACGGCCCTTGAAAGCCCTCGACGTGTGCGAGCGCATATTCTTCTAGCTTGGCTTGGTCAAATTTATGCGTTTCCGCAATATCTTTCGTGCCGCCAAAGCGTTCGATGCCCTCATCTTTCATTTGCTGATCTCCCTTGTCATTTTTCATTTGGCTTCGCGCGCAATTTCTTTATGTCCGATATCGCGACGACAAAACCCTTCTGGCCATTCAATTGTATCGACGCCAGCATAAGCATTTGCCTGCGCTTGTGCCACTGTTTTGCCACGCGCCGTTATATTTAATACGCGCCCGCCAATGGCGCGAATGGTGCCATCTTCGTCGCGCGCCGTGCCGGCATGAAACACGGTGGCCGCGTCTACTTTATCCAGCCCGCCGATGGCGCTGCCTTTTTCATAGGCCCCGGGATACCCATTGGCTGCCATGACCACGCACATGGCCATGTCTTCGTGCCAATCGAGCGATAAGCCGGCCAGCGAGGCGCTTGTGTCGAGGCTGGCGCAAGCTTCTAGAGCTGGCACAATATCGCTGGCCAAGCGCATCATCAGCACTTGGCATTCGGGGTCGCCAAAGCGGGCGTTATATTCTACGAGTTTGGGCCCTTCGGGCGTTAGCATAAGGCCCGCGTATAAAACCCCCCGATAGGGGGTGCCGCGTTTGGCCATGGCTTGCAAAGTCGGGTGAATGACCTGGCGCATCGAAATATCGATCAGCTCTTGGGTCATAATCGAGGCCGGAGAATAAGCGCCCATGCCGCCCGTATTGGGGCCGGTGTCGCCATCGCCCACGCGCTTATGATCTTGTGCGGTGGCCAAAGGCAAAGCGTTTTCCCCATCGCAAAGCACGAAAAAACTGGCTTCCTCGCCGGTCATGAATTCTTCAATCACCAATTCGGCGCCCGCTTCGCCAAAGGCCCCATCGAAAATATCGGCCACGCCATCGCGCGCTTGTTGCATGGTCTCGGCGATAATCACGCCTTTGCCCGCAGCCAGCCCATCGGCTTTCACCACGATGGGCGCGCTTTGCGTTTCCAAATAAGCCAAAGCGTCTTGCGCATTGGTAAAGCGGCCATAGGCGGCGGTGGGAATATTGGCCTCCGCGCAGAGGTCTTTGGTGTAGCCTTTCGAGCCCTCTAATTGGGCGGCTTCGCGGCTGGGCCCGAAGGCGGCGATATTTGCCGCGGCTAAATCATCCGCCAAACCCGCCACCAAGGGGGCTTCGGGGCCGATGACCACAAGGTGAATATTTTTGTCTTGGCAAAATTGGATGACGCCCGCGTGATCTGCCATATCGAGGCTTACATTAGCGGCCACACTTGCCGTGCCGCCATTTCCGGGCGCACAATATAGCGTGTCGAGGCGCGGGCTTTGCGCGATTTTCCAGCACAGAGCGTGCTCGCGCCCGCCAGAGCCTAAAACCAGAATATTGCGTTTCGGGGAGCTATTTATATCGGTCATCTTTGTCTCTTATCGCGAAGCATGTCATGCTTGGGGTTCGATGGCGGGGAATCGCCAAAAGTGATTTGTCATATCATAAAGAGCCGATAAATTAAAACGACATGAGCCAGCCCTCCGCTCGGCTCAACATAGGGAAGAAGATGAGCGCGTCTGGCGACAACCTTATAGAGCTAAGTGTCTCGGAACTTTCGGGGCAGGTAAAGCGTTTGGTCGAAGATAGTTTCGGCCATGTGCGCGTGCGTGGCGAATTGGGCCGCGTGTCGCGCCCCGCCTCGGGCCATGTTTATTTTGATGTAAAAGACGATAAGGCGGTTTTGGCCGGCGTCATGTGGAAGGGCACCGCGCAAAAGCTGAGCATGCAACCCGAGCAAGGCCTTGAGGTTATCCTGACTGGCAAGCTGACAACGTTTCCGGGTCAATCGCGCTATCAGTTGGTTGTCGAGAGTATGGAGCCCGCCGGCGAGGGCGCTTTGATGGCGCTTTTGGAAGCGCGCAAAAAACAATTGGCAGCCGAGGGATTATTTGACGAGGCACGCAAAAAACCGCTGCCCTATTTGCCCGAAACCATCGGGGTGATTACCAGCCCAAGTGGGGCGGTCATCCGCGATATTTTGCATCGCTTAAGCGATCGGTTTCCGCGCCATGTGCTCGTTTGGCCGGTGCGTGTGCAAGGCGAGACTTGCGCTGAGGAAGTAGCCAAAGCCATTGCAGGCTTTAATGCTCTGCCCGCAGGCGGCGAGATTGCGCGCCCGGATGTGCTTATTGTGGCGCGCGGTGGGGGCAGTTTGGAAGACCTTTGGGGTTTCAATGAAGAGGTGGTTGTTCGCGCAGCGGCGCAGTCTGACATTGCGCTCATCTCGGCAGTGGGCCATGAGACCGATACCACGCTGCTCGATTATGCCGCCGACCGACGCGCCCCAACGCCAACCGCAGCGGCTGAAATAGCTGTGCCCGTGCGCGCAGATTTGAGCGTTCAAACGCAAGATTTTGGCTTACGCTTATTGCGCGCCCAAACTCGCGAGCTAGAAAGCCACAAAGCGCATCTGACAGGTTTGGCGCGCGGCCTGCCCAAACTTGAAGATATTCTCGCCCTGCCTGTACAGCGTCTCGACACGTTGGCACAACGCCTCGGCGGGGCTTTGCAAAGCAATATTAATGCCCATAGCGCGCGCTTTGGCCAAAGCGCGGCGCGCCTGACGCCGATGGCTTTGCAAGTGCGTTTGCGCCATGTCGGCGAGCGTGTGGCCAGCCTGCTGCAGCGCGCGCAAGTGCAAACGCGCGTTGGGCTAGAGCGCCAAACCGCCAGGCTGCAATCGGCGGCGCGCCAATTGCGGGTGTTGAGCCATGAAAGTATTTTGGAACGTGGCTTTGCGCTGGTGTTGAACGAGCAAGGCAAACCCGTGCGCCAAGCCAGCCAAGCGCCCGATGCCAGTCTGTTGGACATTCGCCTAGCCGGAGAGCAAAGCCTAACCGCACGGGTAGAGGGCGGCGCCCGCCCAGTTGTGAAAGCCGCCCCGCGAAAAAAACCGACTTCGAAAAAGCCTAGCGATGGAAGCCAAGGCCAATTATTATGAGGCAAAGGAAAATAATATGACCGGTGGAGAAGCCAAAATTAAATACCTCGATGGTGATTTCGACGTGATGATGCCCGGTGCCTATGTCACTTGTGCGGTCACGGGAAAAGCCATCGCGCTCGAAGATTTGCGCTATTGGAGCGTCGACCGACAAGAACCTTATTTCGACGCCGATGTATCGATGCAAGCCGAATTGGCGCAAAGCCAAAATGCTTAAGTTGGCCTCGCTTGTCGCCTTTGGGGTTGCGTTGTTTTCTTCCGCGCAAGCGGCGGAGCTATCGTCTGACTTTGTTCAAAGTCAGAGCGGAA
>JABHDF010000027.1 GCA_018673175.1 Rhodobiaceae bacterium
AATGGTACAGCCTCTCCGGATTGAACGGAGGACCTCTAGATCCACAATCTAGCGCTCTAACCAACTGAGCTAAGGCTGCACCGAGGTTTCCAAAAGCCACCAAAGCGGCCTCAGGTGAAGGGAAAATAGTCGGCTTTTAGATAAAGTTCAAGCGATGATGCACCCAAGGACAAGATTTTGTGTGCGCCTTGCCTATCTGCCCCTTTCAAAAGCCATCGGAAACCGCTATTGCTTGGGCAGTGAGACAAAACAGGGGCCGTTCCACATGGGCATTAACACACCTTCCGAAATTTCCGCCGAGCTTTCCATCGGGGCTACCGACCAAAAAATGGTTCGTATCTTCATCACCACCGAAAGCCAAGAAATACCGATGGATTTCCTCGCCGAAGAAGCCGAAGAGATTGCCCGCGAACTGGTTGCCGCTGCGACCGCCTGCCGCGAGGCCTCCTAAATCTAACGCTTTGCATGCGCCCAGCCGTGGGCTATGGTTTGCGGATGAGACTTACTCGCAACAATAGCCTTTCCAGATGAGCCAATCCCTGCAGCTATCGCCCGCAAAGCCTTTTTGGCGACTAGATATGTGGCGCGCGCTTAGCCTGGCGGCCGTGGCTTTGCCTTTGCTGCCGCTCGTGGCGCTGGCGTGGTTGGCGCTCGCCCCTTCGGCGGCGCACACGCCCATTTGGGGCCATTTATGGGCTTCCGTATTACCTGGCCAAATTGTCACCACGGCGCTTTTGATGGCAGGCGTGGCCGCCCTCACGGGGCTAGTCGGCACGGGCACGGCGTGGGCGGTAACGTTTTATCGCTTTCCGCTGCGCCGCATCCTAAGCTGGGCGCTCTTGCTGCCTTTGGCCATTCCCACTTATCTGATGGCCTATAGTTATGCCGACGTGCTCGACCATGCTGGCCCTTTGTATCAGCTATGGCAGGCTGTGTTGCCGGAGACCCGCTATCCCGATTTTCGCTCGCTCCCCGGCGCAATCATTTTGCTGAGCCTGGTGCTTTATCCGTATGTATACTTGTCGGCACGCGCCGCCTTTGTGCAGCAATCGGTTGTCCTCATCGAGGCCGGTCGCGCCCTCGGGCTTGGACCGCTGGGATGTTTTCGCCGCATCGGTCTGCCGATGGCGCGGCCCGCGATTATTGTGGGTGTGGCTTTGGCGATGATGGAATGTTTGAACGATATTGGCGCCGTCGAATTTCTTGGCGTCACCACGCTGACCATGGGCGTCTATGACACTTGGGTGGTGCGCGGCAACCTAGCTGGCGCGGCGCAAATCGCCCTCACGCTTTTGGGCTTCATGGCGCTTTTGCTGGTGCTGGAACGCAGCCAACGCGGCCAAGGCGTGCAGCATAACCGCACGGGCCGCCAACGCAGTCTGCCCGAGTTTCAGGCCTCTCGCGCCATGCGCGGGTTTTTGTGCTTCGCCTGCCTGGTGCCGGTGACGCTGGGCTTTTTGGTGCCAACGGGGCTGCTCATCGATTATGCCCTGCTTGGCTCGACCGCGGAGGGCGTGATGGCCTCCGCTGGACGTTCCATTACTCTGGCCATACTTGCCGCGGGGCTTACTTGTGGCCTAGGCCTCGCCCTCACCTATGCGGCCCGCAGTGGGCGCACACCCTATCAACGCAAAGAGGTTCAACGCCTCGGCCAAATAGCGGCGCTTGGCTATGGCGTGCCGGGCACGGTTTTGGCTATTGGGGTCCTGGTTATGTTCGCAAAGCTAGCCGACTTGAGCTTTGGCTGGCTGGTGGTCAGCGGCACGGCAGGGGCGCTGGTGTTTGCTTATGTCGTGCGCTTTCTTTCGCTGTCTTACGGAACGCTTGAGGCGGGGTTTGGGCGCATTTCACCGGGCCTCGATATGGCAGCGCACAGCCTCGGGTCAGGTCGCAATGCCACACTTTGGCGCGTTCACCTGCCGCTGTTGCGCGCGCCCCTATTGACAGCAGCCATTTTGGTCTTTGTCGATGTGATGAAAGAATTGCCGGCCACGCTGATTTTACGACCCTTTGATTTCGAAACTTTGGCCACCAGCGTTTACACCTATGCCTCGGTTGGCCAGATGGAAGACGCGGCTCTGCCGGCTTTGATGATTATTCTCGTCGGTCTTATTCCAGTCGCGATTAGCTTGAGCTTGCTGGAACAAGTTCGTAGAGGCAGATCGACACGCGGCTAAACAATCTAGCGCTTAGCTGGTTTCCTTAAACAACTCACGGCCGATTAACATGCGCCGAATTTCCGATGTGCCAGCGCCAATTTCCGCCAGTTTGGCATCGCGCAAATAGCGCCCCACAGGATTATCATTCACATAGCCATTGCCGCCCATCAGCTGAATGGCGTCTAGCGCACATTGAGTGGCGTTCTCGGCGGCAAATAAAATTGCTGCTGCCGCATCCTTGCGCGTGGTCTCGCCGCGGTCGCAGGCTTGCGTCACGGCATAAACATAGGCGCGCGAAGCACTCAGCTTGGTATACATGTCGGCTAATTTGCCTTGCACCAATTGGAACGTGCCGATGGATTGGCCAAATTGCTCGCGCTGATGCACATAAGGCAAGACCGTATCCAAACAGGCCTGCATAATACCGAGCGGCCAAGCCGCCAAAACAGCGCGCTCATAATCCAGCCCGCTCATCAACACTTCGACGCCACGGTTCAAAGGCCCCATGACATTTTCTTCTGGCACGACGCAATCTTCAAATACCAGCTCGCCGGTTTCTGACCCGCGATGGCCCAATTTGTCGAGCTTTTGCGCGCAGCTAAAGCCCTTGTAATCTTTTTCAATGAGAAACGCCGTTATGCCGCGCGACACCGCCTCGGGTTCGGTTTTGGCATAGACCACCAAAACATCCGCCGATGGCCCATTGGTAATCCAAAACTTAGTGCCGTTGAGAACGTAGCTATCGCCCTTTTTCTCGGCCTTTAATTTCATCGACACAACATCAGACCCAGCGCCTGGCTCAGACATAGCCAAGGCACCCAAATGTTCGCCCGACACGAGCTTGGGTAAATATTTTTTCTTCTGCGCCTCATTGCCCCAGCGATAAATCTGATTGACGCATAAATTAGAGTGCGCCCCGTAAGACAGACCTACCGAGGCCGAGGCGCGCGAGATTTCTTCCACCGCAATGGCTTGTGCCGTATAGCCCAACGCCACGCCGCCATATTCCTCAGATACCGTCAACCCATGCAAGCCCAGCTCGCCCAAAGGTTTCCACAAGTCTCTTGGAAACGTATCCGTGCGATCAATTTCATCGGCGCGCGGCGCGATTTTCTCATCGACAAATTTGCGGATACTATCGCGCATCATGTCGATATCTTCACCGAGGTTAAACTGCAACATAGGGTAACTATTGGACAACATAGGCGCGGTTCCTGTACCAAGATTTGAGACTAAAATTTAAGACTAAAATTTGGCGTCAAAAAGATAAAAAAAGGGCTGGCAAGTTTCCTTGCCAGCCCAGAACTTTGATTTACTCGGCTGCGAAACCAAGAACAGCTTTGGTTTCGAGGAAGTCCTCAAACCCATGCTCGCCCCATTCGCGACCATTGCCAGACTGTTTGTAGCCGCCAAATGGCGCGCCCAAATCAGCGCCTGCGCCGTTCAAATGCACGTTCCCGGTGCGCATTTTCGAGGCCACATCAGCGGCATGTTTAATGTCGCCAGATTGCACATAACCCGACAGGCCATAGACCGTATCATTGGCAATCGCGATGGCTTCTTCTTCTGTCTCATATTTCAAGATAGACAGAACAGGGCCAAACACTTCTTCGCGCGCAATGGTCATATCATTGGTCACATTGGCGAAAATAGTCGGCTTCACATAATAGCCAGCGTTCAAACCATCTGGTTTACCCAGACCGCCGGTTACCAAATCCGTGCCTTCGTTAATGGCGGTTTCGATTAGCGCTTGAATTTTATCAAACTGCATTTCGCTGACCACAGGCCCGATGGTTGTATCGTCGCCCGTTGGGTCGCCGACCTTGACTTGCTCGGCAGCCGCTTTGGCAAGTTCCACAACTTCATCATGGCGCGCCGCAGGCACCAACATACGCGTTGGCGCATTGCACGATTGACCCGAATTCATGAAGCAGCTTTGCACGCCTTGCGCGACGGCTTTGTTGAAATCCGCATCGTCGAGAATAATATTGGCCGACTTGCCACCCAATTCTTGCGCCACACGCTTCACGGTATCGGCAGAGGCTTTGGCCACTGCAACGCCCGCACGGGTGGAGCCCGTAAACGACATCATGTCAATATCTGGGTGTTGCGACATGGCTTCGCCCACATTCATGCCATCGCCATTGACCAGGTTGAACACGCCAGCGGGCACGCCCGCATCGTCGAGAATTTCAGCCCAAAGAGCGGCATTTAAAGGCGCAATTTCAGAGGGTTTCAAAACCATAGTGCAACCGGCAGCAATGGCAGGTGCCACTTTGCAAGCAATCTGGTTGATCGGCCAATTCCATGGCGTAATCAGACCGCAAACGCCGACAGGCTCTTTGCGGATCATGGTGTTGCCTTGCTGTTTCTCAAACGCATAGGTTTCAAGAATACCGCGCACGGTTGTCAGATGGGCAATGCCCATCGCGGCTTGCGCTGCTTTCGACAGCCACATAGGCGCGCCCATTTCGGCCGAAATGGTCGAAGCCACTTCATCCATACGCGCACCATAGGCGGCAATAATGGCGTCCAGAAGCTCTAGGCGCTCTTGCACGCTGGTTTGCGAAAAGCTTGGGAAAGCGCGCTTGGCAGCGGCTACCGCTTTGTTCACGTCGTCTTTATTGCCCATCATAATTTGGCCAATAACTTGTTCATTTGCCGGATTGATAACGTCAAATGGTTTTGGGTCACTTGGCTCTACCCAAGCTCCGTCGATATAAAATTTAAGACAATTTTCCATTGTTTCACTCCCTTTAAAATCCAAGCGCCATGAAAGCAGATTTTAGCCTTGGGTCAAACCAAATCGTGCGTTTCGCGTGGCAAATATTGCCGCAGACGCGCCACATGGGTCTGCAAATGCCGCGCCAGGTTGTTTGGCGGCAAATGCGCTTGCAAGTCTTCAAAAACCAGGGGCACGCCAACCACCATATTCAGGTGCGTCCCCATGCGGCGGCGCACCTCATGAAAAATAAAGGCAACGCGCAAACGCTGGCTCATATGGCTGGCGATTTGAAACCAAGCCGAGTTTTGCCCTTCAAAGAAAACCGGCACCACGCGGGCCCCAGATTTACGAATAAGCTGGCCCACCAAAGGCGCCCAGTCTAGCTCGACGGCCTTGCGACTGAATAGGTTTGGCGTGGTCGAAATGGCGCCCGAGGGAAACACAATCACCACCCCATCGTCTTTTAATATTTCCAGCGCACGTTGGCGCGAGGCTAAATTGGTCTCTAGGGCTTCGGGCGTCGGGTCAAAATCGACAGGCAAGGCGCAAGCGGCAATTTCTGGCGCCCGACACAGCACATTATTGATAAGTATTTTAAAATCGGGCCGAGTTTGCGCCACCAGCCAACAAATGGCCATACCGTCCAAGACGCCATAGGGATGATTGGCGACCACAACCAAAGGCCCGGTTCTGGGAATTTGCGCGTCTTGCGTTTCGCGATGCACCGCGAGGGTGAGTTGCAAACGCTCGATAACTTCTGGCCAAAATTGCTCTAGCGGCAGCTTTTGCGCTTGATAGGCCTGATAAATGCGCTTCAGCTCTGGCTGCCCGCTGACCCGTTCAATGACGCGGATGAGCGCCCGCAAGGGCCAAGAATGCGCGTTGGACGCGTAAGAGAAATCATCGAGATGCATAAAAAGCCTACGCCCGCTCTGTTGCCGATTTAAGACATTGGCAGTTTATACAATCTGGCCGAGCCAGAAAAGCATTGTTGTGTGTGGGTTTATTTTTCTAGCGTGAAGCCAGCATTGCGAAAGAGGTTCGCAACCCTATGACGAGACAAGTGTTACGCAATGTATCGGCGTTCCTAGGGTTGAAATCAGGCGGAAGCTCCTGTCATGGTCCCTCCCTCTCCGACTGATTTGTGCAAAGGCCAGATACCTGGTCTTTGCACCCCTCCTCTGCCGGCGGTTAGGCTTCTAAGGCTTTTTGAATTTCACAGACCAGCAACCAAATACGGTCGCGGCCCCAGCCGGCATATAGCTCTTTTCCGGTCTCATCAAGCAGACGAAAACTTGGCACGCCCCATAAGTCAGACTGCATCATCTGCAAGCGGTTTTCTTCCGCCCAGACCTGCCAATCTTGATTGTCGATGACCGCCTGGGCCCCGCTCCAATCCAGTCCGGCGCGCTCGCAAACTTGGCGCATACCGTCATCACTGCCTGTGTCGACGCCATGCGCCCAAGCCAAATCGGTGAAAGCATGTAATAGCTCGCCACCTTTGTTTTGCTCTTGCGCCCAAGAAAACAACGAATAGCAGCGGCGCACAGGCTCGCCCACCGGATCGGCAATTTTGCCGAAGGGCACGCCAATGCGATCGGCCTCGCGTTTGGTATCGCGCACAATATAAAGCCCTTTGCGCTTGGGCACCGGCAGGTCACGCATCACCATCGGTAAAACCGGACGCACCACTAAATTAATTGGATAATGATTGGGCAGGTCCATTGTCTCCGCCATAGAAATGGCCGTATAGGGACTGCGCGCCGAGGGGTAAAACTCGACCGTCAAGCGTTTGCCATTGCTGGGCTTGCTCATAAAATCGGGACGGTCTTGAAACTTCGTAATCTGACGGCAGCCGCTCAACCGAAGCCCGGTTTCTTTCAACCGTGTTTCCAAATACGGCAAGCGGTCGAGGCCCCAATACCATTCGCCTTCGAAATAAAACATCGCGCCGAGATAATGCGAGAGACTGTCGCGCAGCTTTGTGCCATCGCGGAACACTTGCTCGGTTTTCTCTTCCGACACCATCGCCAAACGGTCGAGCGCATCTGTATCATCGGCCCAAAAAGCTTCGCCGATTTCTACCGCCGCCTTGCTCAAATTACTCGATGCCGCCAAAGCGCGTCGCGCCGATTGATAGCTGGTCGCCGAGGGCTGCTTGCCGCTATCGACAAAGCTCAAGTTATGATAGGGCGCAATCAGGGCGGCATCGCGGCGGCCATATTCTTGCAAAGACTCGCGCTCTGGCGCCACATCATCGAGGGGCGGGTCGACCAGCATAATTTTTAGATCAATATCATAGCGCGCTTGCAGCTCGCTCAACACTTGCGCGGTCAAATGGCTGTAGGGGTCATCGGGCTGATGAAAATATAGCACTTCGGCTTTTTTACCGCCCATACGCCGCGACATCGCTTTCAAAGAGCGATTGGTCGACTGCATTCTTTTGGATAGAATGAGCGACGAAAATAGACGAGTCATGCGGTAGGCCATAGATGTGTTCTCCCAAGGCGACAAAATGGCTACCGGACGTGGTTTTGTCAATATGCTGCAAGAGCCTTTACCCAGCCAATCCCCATCTAGCTTGGGGGTAACCGTCAGGCCAAATTGCTTGACCTTAGCCCCCCGCAACCCCATTTCTGGTACAAGGAAACTGTGTAAAAGCGAGTTTGAGTATGAAAATGCGTAAGAAATCAGAATTGCCGCAAAAACAATGCCTGACTTGCGAGCGCCCTTTCGCGTGGCGCAAAAAATGGGCCCGAGATTGGGACGCGGTTAAATATTGCTCCCATAAGTGCCGTACGCAAAAAGAGGCCCAAGCATGACCGATTTAATTCTCGTTCTCGGCGACCAATTATCGCCCAACCTTTCCAGCCTGCAAGCCTCGCCCAAGGCGCATGTGGTGATGGCCGAACTATATGACGAAGCGACCTATGTGGCGCACCATCAGCAAAAGCTCACTTTGGTATTTTCCGCCATGCGCCATTTCGCCCAGAGCCTGCGCGAGCAAGGCCGCGAGGTCACCTATTTTGCCTATGGCGAGCACCCCGACCTCAAAAGTTTTACCGATGTTGTGGCGCATGTTTTGGCCAGCGGCGACTATGCGCGCGTGTTTGTCACCGAACCGGGCGAGCATCGCCTGACCTGCCAATTCGCTGATTGGTCGACCCAATTTGACCTCGCCGTACATCTGCTGCCCGACACGCGTTTCATCGCTAGCCACGAAGAATTTAAGACTTGGGCGAGCGGCAAGAAGCAATTGCGGATGGAGTTTTTCTATCGCGAGATGCGCCGCAAAACCGGCCTGCTAATGGACGATAAAGACCCGCTCGGCGGGCAGTGGAATTATGACGCCGAGAACCGCAAAAAACTCCCCAAAGGCCATGTGCTGCCCGCACGCCCCAGCGCTACCCCAGACGCCATCACGGCCGAAGTTATGGCGCTGGTGAAGCACCATTTCGGTACCGGTGAGGACGCGCATTTTGGCACATTGGAAGGCTTTGGCTGGCCGGTTACTTCGGCAGAAGCGCAGGCGCATTTCGACGATTTTCTCGACCATTGCCTGCCACATTTTGGCGACTATCAGGACGCCATGAAATCTGGCGAGACCTTTATGTATCACGCCTTGATTGCCACGAGTTTGAACCTCGGCCTGTTAGACCCGCTAGAGGTTTGCCGCGCTGCCGAAGCGCGCCTTACCAACCAGCAAGCCCCGCTCAATGCGGTGGAGGGTTTCATTCGCCAAATCTTGGGATGGCGCGAATATATTCGCGGTATCTACTGGCTTAAAATGCCGGACTACGAACAAGAAAACTTTTTCGACCACGACCGCGCCCTGCCCGATTTCTTCTACAGCGGCGACACCGATATGGCTTGCTTGCGCGAGGCCGTTGAGGCCAGCAAAACCCACGCCTATGCGCATCACATTCAGCGCCTGATGATTACCGGCAATTTTGCCTTGCTGGCTGGCATTGCGCCAGAGGCCGTCAATCGCTGGTATATGGAAGTTTATGCGGACGCCTATCAATGGGTGCAATTGCCCAACACGCACGGCATGGCGCTGTTTGCGGATGGCGGATTGGTGGCGTCGAAACCTTATGTGTCTTCGGGCGCCTATATCAATCGCATGTCGGACTATTGCAAAGACTGCCGCTATCAGGTGAAACAGCCCAATGGCGACGACGCGTGCCCGTTCAACTATTTATATTGGGATTTCATGATGCGCCACGCCGACACGCTGTCGAGCAATCCGCGTATGGGCATGGTCTACCGCAACCTCGACAAAATGGACGAGGCAAAAAAGGCTGGCGCCAAGGCCAGTGCGGCTAAATTTCTGGAGGCCCTAAAATGAGCCAAGACCCAACCCTTCCCAAAGAGGCCCTCGCCCTCCGCATTACCAATTATGTGGCCTGCTCTAAATGCGCCGACGAAGTGGCCAAATTAGACCCGCCCGAGAGCTTGCAAAATTATGCGGCCATGGATGTCGGCTTCACCGATTGGGGCGTGCAAGTTTGGTGTCGTCGCCACAAGGTAAACATTGTGCATATTGATTTTGAAGGGCAAAAACTACCTGCCGACTTCCGCCGTCTGGAAGTTAGCTAGACGAAATTAGGCTGGAATTTGGCTGCCATCCCAGGCAAACACATGGCCACTGTTCTCGGGTGTCATCTTGTCTATGACGTCGAGCAAATAGCCCGCCGATTGATCCGGGGTAAATAGTTTCGAAGCCGCCACGCCACCGCGAAACGGGGCCGATAAATCGGTCTCCACCGTGCCAGGGTGCAGGCCAATAATAATCTTTTGTTTATCGCGCCGCGCGGTTTCAATGGCACCGTTTTTCACAATCATATTTTGCGCCGCCTTGGCTGCCCGATAGCTGGTCCAGCCCCCCATGCGGTTATCTGAAATAGAGCCAACGCGCGCCGAGAGATGCGCCATCACAGCCTTCTCTTCGCGCGCCATAAGCGGCAGGAAATATTTCATCACCATGGCCGGCCCAATAGCGTTCACAGCCAAGACGCGCGCCATTTTTTCGGCGTCTAAGTGCTTCAGAGCTTTTTCAGGTTGCACACCCGCCTCCGCGTCATGCAGCAGACCAGTGGCGTTTATAATCAAATGAAAGCGCGCGCCCTTTAGGGTCTCAGCCAAAGCCGCCAGACTGGCCTCATCGCAAATATCCCCTGGCAACAAATCGCCCGTCGGGTTTCGCGCCACGCCCAACACGTCGCACCGGGGCGCCAAAGCAGCCATAAGCGCCGCGCCAATACCCCCGCGGGCACCAAACACAAGGGCGCGAAACTGATCTGGAAAACTACTCGTAAGAATACTCATACCATTCAACCGCCGTTATAACTCCAATAGGTCACGCATCTCTTGGATGCTTTTTTCTGGCTCGGCGTGGGCTGTCGCCTCGCCAAGGCCCCAAACGGGGTTCGGCCAAGCCGCATCGGTGACATGGCGCGCCACCACATGCACATGCAATTGGCGCACCATATTGCCAAGGTTGGCGACATTCATTTTATCGGCACGCAAAGCCTGCTTCACCACTTTGGAGGCCTGCATGGATAAAGCAAACAAATGGCTCTGCATCGGCTGCGTCAAATCATGCCAATCTTCGGCTCCAGGCACTTGGGGTATTAATACCAGCCACGCATAGCGGGCATCTTTCATCAATCGAAATTGCACGCCATCGCGCGTACCAAGCCAAAAGCTGTCTTGTTCTAGTCTTTCGTTCAAGACCCAGTCTGGCGTCATTAATTTAGCGCCGCGTCAGAGCAAAACGGATTGGTCTTCTTTTCATGCTCAAAAGTCGAGGTCGGCCCATGGCCTGGAATGAACGTGATATCTAAACCCAAAGGCCAAAGGCGCTCGGTAATGCTATCGATGAGCTGCTGATGATTGCCTTTGGGAAAATCTGTGCGCCCAATCGAGCCTTGAAAAATAACATCGCCCACCATGGCGACTTTATCTTGCGACTGCACGAACACCACATGGCCAGGCGTATGGCCTGGGCAATGCACCACATCGAAGGTAACCCCCGCCACGTCCACGCTATCGCCATGCTCTAGCCATTGGTCGGGTTCAAAGGCCAAAGCTTCGGGAAAGCCATATTGAGCGGCGGCGTCTGGCATGCCATCGATCCAAAATTTATCGTCTTTATGCGGGCCAATAATGGGGATGGCACGCGCTTGCGCCATATGCGCCACGGCGCCCGCGTGGTCGAGATGGCCATGCGTTACCAATATTTTTTCGACCTCAATGCCCTGCTCGTCGATAAATTTATCCAGCAAAGCAAGGTCGCCGCCGGGGTCGACAATGCCGCCCTTCTTGGTTTCTTCGTTCCAAAATACCGTGCAGTTTTGCTGAAACGGCGTCACGGGAATAATTTGATAGCGCAGCATGTCATCTCCTATAGATGGGGGCAGCATAAAGCTTTTGGCAGCAGAATCAAATCAGCTTAGGTTTTTAAGGGTAAGTTTAACAATCGAAAGGAGGTGATCCATTGTCTATTATTCGGAAGCATTTGAGGTTTCAAAACCAGCGTGGAATTAGGAATGTGGAGC
>JABHDF010000060.1 GCA_018673175.1 Rhodobiaceae bacterium
AACAAAGCCACTATGAGTTTGCCACTGAGATTATGGTCCGCGATAGCTGTCCATGAGACATATTGCAGCGGCGCGCGGCGCGACAATCTGGGGTCGAAGTTATCCAAAACTACAACTTATCCAAAACTACAACTTAAACGTTGCTTGAAGTTATTTGACAACGTTGTCATTCTTTGCCTATCTAAAGGGTATTGACGAGAGGAGGAAAGACTGTGGCTGAATTTGTACCTGTCGATCCCTTTGATATTGTGATTTTTGGGGTCTCCGGTGATTTGTCTCGGCAGAAACTTCTGCCCGCCCTGTTCCATCGCCATTGCGACGGACAGATTGATGAAACATGTCGCATCATTGGCGTTGCGCGCAGCCGCATGGATGACGAGGTCTATCTCAATATGGTGCGCGAAAGCTGCCAAGCCGCCACCGATGGTGACTTTCCGGAAGATATGTGGAGCGGCTTTGCCAAGCTGTTACGCTATCACGAAATCGACGCGACCAGCCAGCAAGCCGATTGGCAGCCGGTGAAAGAAAGTTTCATGGGTGATGATCGCCCACGGATTTTCTATCTCGCGGTTGGCCCGCGCCTATATGTGCCGATTTGCAAAGCCATTGACGCCGCCGGTTTGAAAACCTCCTTATCGCGGGTGGTTTTGGAAAAGCCGATTGGCTCGGACTTGGAAAGCGCGCAATCGGTCAATGACGGCGTCGAGTCGGTTTTTGACGAGAACAATATTTTCCGAATGGATCACTATCTCGGTAAAGAGACAGTACAAAACCTGCTGATCCTGCGCTTTGCCAATATGCTGTTCGAACCGCTTTGGTCGAACCAGACGATTGATCACATTCAAATCACCGTTGCCGAAACAGTCGGCCTTGAAGGGCGCCACGATTATTACGACAAAGCCGGTGCGGTGCGCGACATTATGCAGAACCACCTTCTGCAATTGCTCTGCCTAATTGCCATGGAGCCGCCAAATTCGCTTGACGCGGAAAATGTGCGGGCCGAGAAAATCAAAGTCCTGCGCGCCCTCAAAGGCTTCGACGCTGCCACGGTCAATGAAAATACCGTTCGCGCGCAATACACACGCGGCCACATTGGCGAGGCGCGTGTCAAAGGCTATCGCGACACATTGCCGGAGGAGCTGCAAGACAGCACCACCGAGACATACGCCGCCATCAAAACCGAGATTGCCAATTGGCGCTGGGCCGGCGTGCCGTTTTATCTGCGCACTGGTAAACGGATGACCTCGCGGCGCTCGGAAATCGTTATTCAGTTCAAATCGACCCCGCATAACGTGTTTGGTGAGGGGCAGAACCAACCCAACCGTCTGGTGCTGCGCCTGCAACCCGATGAGGGGATGCGCTTGTTCATGCAGGTCAAAGAGCCAGGCCCGGGGCATATGACCTTGCGTTCTATTCCGCTTGATTTGTCTTATGCCCGCAGCTTCTCGACGCTGAAATATCCAGACGCTTATGAGCGCCTGCTGATGGATGTGGTGCGCGGCAATCTCGCCCTGTTCATGGGCCATGAAGAAGTTATGGCGGCATGGGCATGGACTGATGACCTGCTGTCAGCATGGCAAGAAAACGATCAAAAACTCGAGCATTATGCCGCTGGCACAGACGGCCCATTGCATGCCAACCTGCTGTTGGGCCGTGATGGTCGCGCTTGGTGGGACGACAATAATGAGGCCGGTGCATGAGCCACACGCTGACCCGATTTGACTGTGACGCAGTAATGACCGACGCACTGGTTGCGGCGGCGTGCGCGGCTTTGCAGACTCAAGGCGGCCAGCAGAGCCTATTGCTATCGGGTGGCTCGTCGCCACGCCAATTCTATGACGCCTTGGGCGCCACGCCGCTGGCATGGTCAAATATCAACTTAGCGCTGGTAGATGAGCGCTGGGTCGATGCCGATGATGACGGCTCCAACACCACATTGATCAAAACCACATTATGCTCTGGCGAGGCGGCACACGCGCCCTTCACGCCGATGAAAACTCCACACGCGACACCGCATGAAGCCGAGGCGCGAGTCGCCGCCGCCTATGACGCCCTGCCACCGATTGGCCTAAGCATTTTGGGCATGGGCCCAGACACCCACACCGCCTCATGGTTTTCTGGCGCGCCGGAATATGACGCGGTTAGTGCGGGCGATGCGGCTTTGTCTGTCGCTGGCGTCACCGCACCGGCCAGCGAGGTGACAGGCCGTTACCTCCAGCGCATGAGCGTTACTGGCCGCTTTTTGGCCACAAGTGCACAATGCTTTTTGATTTTGAAAGGCGCCGACCGCGTGGCCCTATTTGAAGAATCTATGGCACATGATTTATCCGCCTCGCCAATTGGTCGCGCCGCTGCCCTGCTTGGTGAGCGCCTGCAGGTGTTTGCCCTGACGGAGGGCCAATAATGCATCCGCAATTAGACGCCATCACCGCCCGCATTATCGAGCGCTCAGCCGAAACCCGTCGCGCCTATCTCGATGGCGTGGCCGCCGCGCAAGCCCCCAAGCCGTCGCGCGAGGGCCTGTCAGCGGGCAATAAGGCGCACGCTTTCGCCGCCTGCCCCGCCCATGACAAGCAAGCCCTGCTTGGCGGCAACTGGCCGAATATTGCCATTGTCACTGCCTATAATGACATGCTGTCGGCGCACCAGCCTTATCAACGCTATCCTGACCTAATCCGCGAAGCGGCCCGCCAATGCGGGGCTACAGCGCAAGTCGCTGGCGGCGTGCCCGCCATGTGCGATGGCGTAACGCAAGGCCAGCCGGGCATGGAATTGTCGCTTTATTCGCGCGACGTGATTGCCATGGGCACCGCCATTGCCCTATCGCACAACACATTTGACGCCGGCCTGTATCTCGGCATTTGCGATAAAATCGTTCCCGGACTGTTAATCGGCGCTTTGCAGTTTGGCCACTTGCCAGCAATTTTTGTCCCGTCTGGGCCGATGGCCTCGGGTCTGCCGAATAGCGAGAAAGCCCGTATTCGCCAACTCTACGCCGAAGGCAAAGCAAGCCGCGACGAGCTGCTGCAAGCCGAGTGTGACAGCTATCACAGCGCCGGCACCTGCACCTTTTACGGCACCGCCAATTCCAATCAAATGCTGATGGAATTTATGGGCCTTCATGTGCCGGGCGCCTCGTTTATTCCACCTGACACACCATTGCGCGACCGCTTGACCGAAGAGGCGACACACCGCGCCGCGGCGATTTCACAAATCGGCGAAACCTATACGCCGCTGGCTGAGGTGCTTGACGAAAAAGCTATGGTCAACGCCATGGTCGGCCTGTTGGCCACGGGCGGCTCAACCAATCACACGCTGCACCTACCAGCTATTGCCCGGGCTGCTGGGATTATTATCAACTGGCAAGACTTTGACGATTTGTCGAAAATAGTTCCGCTGCTGACCCGGGTTTATCCCAATGGGCAGGCCGATGTGAACCATTTCCACGCGGCTGGCGGTATTGGCTTTGTTATCTCAGCCTTGCTGAAAGCAGGATTGCTGCATGACGACGTGACCACAATTTACGGCCAAGGGCTGAGCGCTTATGCCAGCGAGCCGATGCTGCAAGATGACGAGCTGGTGTGGCGCCCGGCCCCAGACAGCAGTGGCGATAGCGACATTGTCAGCGATTGCGACGCCCCATTTGATCCAGAAGGCGGCATGCGCCTGCTGCAAGGCGATTTAGGGCGCGGCGTCATCAAAACATCGGCGGTGAAACAAGCGCATCGTATTGTCGAAGCCCCGGCCCGGGTGTTTAACGACCAAAATGATGTGCTGGCGGCTTTTGAAGCCGGAAAATTAGAACGCGACTGCATTGTGGTGCTGCGCTTCCAAGGCCCTGCGGCCAATGGCATGCCGGAATTGCACAAGCTGACGCCAGCCCTATCGGTGCTGCAAGACCGCGGCTTCCATGTCGCGCTGATTACCGATGGCCGCATGTCGGGGGCCTCAGGCAAAGTGCCTGCGGCTATTCATATGACGCCAGAAGCCAAGCTTGGCGGCCCGCTGGGAAAAATTAATGATGGTGATGTTATCATATTAGACAGTGTTGCTGGAACCATTTCGATTAAGGCCAGCGACTTTCAACAACGTTCGAGCGTGCCGATGCCGCAAGCCAATCATCAGGCCGGTTTGGGACGCCAATTATTTAGAAATTTGAAAGAGCGCGTCGGCTCCGCCGAGAGCGGCGCGTCGCTCTTTGAGTGAGGGGAGGGGTAAATGTTTTTAGTAGGTGATATTGGTGGCACAAATGCCCGATTCGCCATTGCGCGCACAGCCGGTAATAAAAGTATCGTGCTGTCTGATTTCGAAAAGTTCACGGCCAGCCAGTTTGACCGTTTTGACGAGACGATGAACCAATTTGTCGAAAAAATTGGCCACCGTCCATCCTTGGCAGTGCTGGCTGTCGCTGGCCCGATTAATGATGGCGAAGTAAAATTCACCAATCGCAATTGGCATTTGCGTACCAGCGAAATCAAAGAAAAATGCCGGATTAATGAAGTCTGTTTGATGAATGACTTCACCGCCATGGCCTATTCTGTGACCCGAGTGAGTGATGACAGTTTCATCAAATTAAAAGACGGGGTTATCGAAGAAGGCGCACCGATCCTGGTGGCTGGACCGGGCACTGGTTTTGGCTCCTGCATGCTGGTCGGCGAAGCCGACAAACGCCAAGCTATTGCTTGCGAAGGCGGCCATAGCCAATTTGCCCCGCGCACCCCATTGCAACACAGCATTAATCAAGTACTGCAACGCAGCAACGCCAATGTATCGGTTGAGCGAATTTGCGGCGGCGGCAATCTTGACGAATTGGTCGCGGCCATGGCCGATGTCCACGGTATCGCCGTGCCGACCTTGTCGCCGCAAGAAATTATCGAAAAAGGCTTAGAAGGCGACCCGTTCTGCCGTGACCTATGCCAATTGCGCGCCGAAGTTATCATCGCCACCATCGGCAATATGGCGCTAATTGTTGGCGCCCGTGGCGGCGTTGTGCTATCGGGCGGCGTGGCCCGTCATTTGGTCAATTTCTTATCCGAGCCAGAAATCATTGACGGCTTTGCCTCAATCTGGCCTGAAGGCGATTATTTGCAGCACATTCCAGTGAAATTGCTGGTCAACCCGATGGCCCCGTTAGTCGGTGCTGCCGCGCATTATTTACAAAACGAGAATTAAAATGTCAGACGTCAAAAGCCCATTGTTTGAATGTCAGATTGTACCGGTCATCACAATCGACGCGCTAGAACAAGCCGAGCCTTTGGCGCTCGCCCTGCAATCGGCGAGCTTTACGGCGCTAGAAGTGACCTTCCGCACCGCCCATGCGGCCGAGGCTATTAAGCTGATGAAACAAGCCTGCCCGACCATCCATATCGGCGCGGGCACCATCACCGGCGCCGCGCAATTCGATGCGGCGTGTGACGCGGGTAGTGATTTTCTGGTTTCGCCGGGCACCTCAAGCGCCCTGTTTGAGCTATTTGAAACCGTCAATGTTCCGGTCTTCCCGGGCGTTGCCAGTGCCAGCGAAGCCATTGCAGCTTTTGAGCGCGGCTATAGCGCACAGAAATTCTTCCCAGCTGGCGCAATTGGTGGCAGTGCCGCCTTGAAAGCACTGGTTGCACCTTTAGCGCAAATTTCTTTCATGCCAACGGGTGGTATTAGCGACAAGAATATGCAGGAATATTTAGATCTACCCAATGTCGTCGCTGTTGGTGGATCTTGGATGATTGACAAATTCGCTCTGGCGCAAGGCGACTGGGATGCGCTCACTGCCTATGCAGAACAAAAAATGTGGCCACAACAAAAATAATATGACCCAGAAACTCCCCACCGCTGCCTCTTTACGCCATGAACTAACGGGTTTTTTGCAAATGCGCGCGCAAGACCCGCATGCCAATCCGGCCAAGCTATTGGCGTTTCGACTGTCGGAAGAAATTGCCTCGGGCAAACTGCCGCTCGACCGGTTAGAAGAAATCCTATGCGATTTGTGCAAATCAGCCGCCGATGAACGCGGCGCCCGTCTGGCCGCCCGCGCCGGTGTGCCTGATATTGAAAACTGGCGCCGACAATTCAAAAAGCTGGTCAGCCAGCATGCCAAATCCAGTTTTGCCGCCTTCCAAAAATGGGTCGAGAGCGAAGCCATCGGGCTGGTCGCCACCGCGCACCCGACATTTGCCCTAACCGATAAAATGCGCGCCCGTGTGCTGCACGCGGCCAACGGCAAAACCAGCCGCAAAAAATTAGCGGCTGAGGATATTATACGCGCCGAGCCGCCAAGCCTGCAAGATGAACACGCGCAAGCGCAAGCCTGCATCAATGTCATGCATCAGGTGATTGACGAGACCAGTCGGATTATTTTCGCCCAAGCGGCTAAGAGCTTCCCGGTTCACTATACCAAACTGACGCCGCGTCTGGTCAGTGTGGCGAGCTGGGTCGGCTATGATTTGGATGGCCGGCGCGACATCGCATGGACCGACACATTCCGCCTCAAGCTCAGCGAAAAGGCCACCAAGCTGGAAGAATACCACGCCATGGCCAACCAAATTGCTGCGCCATTGCGGGCCAGTGGCAAAACCCCGCCAGCCGGCCTTGAATGGTTTTTGAAAGCCGCTGACAAAGCCGCTATCGCCGCCCGCCAAGAGCAGCAAGCATTTGAAAAAGATATGTCAGACAAAGCCAATCTGGTGGCCGCCGCAAATTTGCTAACCGGCGACAACCCCGACCGCTGGCACGACACCAAACCGGCCCTGAAGTATTTGAACGCGGCGATTAAACAAGCCGCGACCCGCCAATTGCGCGAGGACTTGCTGATCTTGCGCAGCCATATTTCACGTTGTGGTATGGGCACGGCGGCGCTGCATTTGCGGGTCAACGCGCAGCAAGTATTGAATGCGATGGACGCGCATCTGCCGATTACACCTGACGAGCGCCTCAGCTCGCGGACATTCATGCGCCGCGTCAGCACTTATGCCGAGGAAGTGAAATCGGTGAGCACCAATTTCGCCGACCTCGACGCCGAAGATGGCACGGTGAACCGACAGCTTATTCTTGCGGCACAAATCATCCAACATATTGACCGCTCTGTGCCAATCCGCTTCCTCATCGCGGAATGTGACCAAGCCAGTATTGTGATCAGCGCGCTGGCATTGGCGCGCTATTTCGGTGTCGCCGACCAGCTCGACATCTCGCCGCTATTTGAAACTCCGAACGCCTTACGTAATGGCGGGCGTGTAGTGGCCCAAATGCTCGAACAGCCTGCCTATCGCGAGCATGTGAAAAAACGCGGCGTGATTGCCGTGCAAACCGGCTTCAGCGACGCCGGCCGCTTTATGGGCCAAATCGCCGCTGTGCTGGCAATTGAGCGGCTACAGTCGCATTTGGCCAGCGCCATTGCTGATAGTGAATTAACCGATTTGCGGGCCATTGTGTTCAACACACATGGCGAGTCATCCGGGCGTGGCGGCCATCCGGGATCGCTGAAAATGCGCATGGACTATATTATGAGCCCATGGGTGATGAACCGTTTTGAGCGCCACGACATTGCCCTGACCCATGAGTTTAGCTTCCAGGGTGGCGATGGATTTTTGTGGTTTGCCGATCGAAACATTGGCGAAGCGGCGCTGATGCATCTTTTATGCACCCGCTTTCAGCCGACCGAAGAAACCCAAAATGACGTGTTTTATGACGATGCCGACTTTGTCTGGGACTTCTACAACGAAGTCATCACCCAGCAAGACAGCCTGTATCACGATGATGATTACCGCTTCATTTTGAGCGGCTTTGCCCGCAACTTCCTTATCCCCTCAGGCTCACGGCCTGAAATTCGCCAAGCCAGTGGGCCTTTGGCGCAATCGACCTTTACCCCGCGCCGGATACGCGCAATTCCACATAATGCAATTTTGCAGCAGCTCTCCCTGCCGACAAATGTGGTCTATGGGGTGGGGCGTGCGGGGCGTATCGACCCCAATCGGTTCAATATGATATTCGCCAAATCACCGCGTGGCCGCACCATTCTCGATATGGTGCTCGGCAGTTGGCAGAATACCCATTTGCAAGTCTTAGCCGCTTATGGCGATTTCCAAGATCCGAATTTCTGGATTTCGCGGTCAATCTCGCAAGGCAATAATCCAGCCCGCTTCCAATATCGTGTGGTCGCCCAGCAGCTTTACAAGCGCAACGCCAACGCCAAATTGCGACAATTTCTGTATCGCCTGCGCGCCGATGGCGATTTGCTGGCTGGCGTCATGCAAGGCGAGCCGGAACAGGTGCAACTGAGCCTGTCAAGCGATGCCGATGTGGCCTCACAAAATCAAATTCTGTTCCACTGCATCCGCTTGGCTTTGCTGATGCACGCGCAATTCACCTGCGCCAGCCTGCCGACCAATGCCCCGCCCGGCGCAACGCGCGAGGAAATTATGGAGAAAATCTGTAATTACGATTTGGAGCAGGTTATGGAAACTTTGGAGACCAATTATCCTGCCCATGAAAGCACAGAGAATTGGTCGCAAGCGCTGGCTGAGAGCGGTCTGAAGAAGGCCACCGGCCAAGCCACCAGCCAGCAAGTTCTGGCCAGTTTGAGCCAATGCCGTCGCTTGTTGCGTCTGACAAATCAAGGATTGGCACAAGCTTATAATGCCTACGGGTAATCGATTTCATTAAAAAGGCAAAGCGCTGACTTAGCCGTCAGCTTGTTCTTCCAGCCGCCGCTGTTGAGCCAGACGCCTCTCAATGCTGCGGATCCAGCGGAAAGCGTCTTTGGCAAGGTCATCGTCGTCACCGGCTTTGCGGAAGGCTTTAATGGCGTCTGCATATTTTTCAATACGGGTGCGGGCAATGCCGAGCAACAACCAGCTATTGGCCTCATTATCGAGACCGCCTTTATCCAGCGCCTTGATGAGATTGGCTTCGGCCCTGGCCCATTCCTCATCTTGCAGATAAGACTCGGCAAGTTGCTCATAGAAGCGCCCTTCATCGGACATCTCGGCCGCCCTGGTCAGCGGGGCAATGGCTTTCGTCCATTCGCGCGAGCTCATATAGGCTTGTGCCAGCAATTCATAATTTTTCTCGGTCTTTTCGATGCTGTCATCGTCCATACCCGCCTGCAAAATCTCCGCCGCCTTAATCGGCACATCGTGATAGAGATAAAGCTGCGCCATAGACGACAATTCTTTGGTGGTCGTCAGCATCCCCTGTGTATGCATGGCGCGCTGGGCCACAAAAGCCAGATCTTCATCATCGGCTTCGTAATAAACCGCCGTCAGATGTTGCCAGAAGGCTCTCACCCCGGGCCATCTTTCAACCGCGTCTTCAAGCACCGGACGTGCTTCACCATAGCGTTCTTGCTGCAGCAAGACAGACAGCAAAATCCGTGTCCATTGCTGTTTGGGTTCTTCGACTTTTGACAGCGCCAAGCGAATTTCTTTTTCTGCATCGCCAAACTGGTCGAGCATCAAATGCATTTGCGCTTTCAAAGCGAAAGCCTCAGCCGCTGGGTCGCCCTCAATCGCCGCCAACCATTGGGTGAGCAATTCCAGGGCTTTTTCAGGCCGGTCTTCGGCGAGGTTAAGTTGCGCCAGGTTATAGGTCAGGTCATTGGCCACCCGCGGCGGCAAATTGCCGGTCGCTAAGGCGCGTTCAAAGGTTGAGATGGTCTTGCCAAAATCACCCTGCGCGGCAAACACATAGCCCATGGTCTGAATCGCCACGGCCTTCTCATAAGGCTTATAGCGGTCGCCGCCATCGAGAATGGCATGCAGCTGCTCCAGCGCCTCAGGATAGTTCTCCTCGACCATCATCTCTTGCGCCTTTTCGACGCGATTAAAGGCGTTTTTGCCGAGCACTTCCGAGCGCCGCGTTTTGGGTTTCTGAGGCTTTTCTTTGTCGGCTTCTTGCGCCGCCGCACTGTGGTAACCAGACAGGCCGACGGGCACTGTAGTCAGTGTCAATGCAATCATAAAGCTCGCCAGTGGTTTCATCACAATCTCCAAACCCGTTACTCTATTTCGCGATCTGGTAACTGAACAGTTGACGCACGCCAAGACGGATAGCCGGTTTGCCATCTTCAATCATCGGCCGATATTTCCACTTTTTCACCGCATTCATTGCCGAGCGGTCAAACACGCCAGGTGGGTCGGAATCAATCACCACTGGATCCATTGCTTGGCCTATTTTGTCAATCGAAAACTCCAACAACACCCATCCCTCGCGCCCCCGCGACAAGGCGCGACTTGGATAGCGCGGCAACACGCGGACAATCGCCAGCGCTTCGCCGTCAACTGGCGCGTTCAAATTCATACTGGCCAAATCGAAGCCGCCTAAATCAGCGCTCATCGTGGCTTTGTCCATATTCGGACGGCTGGTCTGTGTGAGCTTGGGCGGAGGTGGCGGCTCGTCAGGTTGCTCTTGGCTCGGCCGTTTCAGCGCCCGATCTTTGGTGCTGACATCTTCGTCGCGTTCAACCCGGACAAAATCAATACCAATTGAGACCAGTTCTTCCTCAATCTCATATTCTTGACCCGTGACCAGCACTTTCATTGTCAAAAACAACGCAACCGTCGTCACCAGCGCCAAGCCAGTGGATGCCAATAAACGTTTATTGACAATCAATCCGCGCATTATTTCTCTTCCGCCGCGATGGAAATTGACCCAACGCCGGCCAGACGCACCTGATCCATCACCTCAATCAGCGTGCCGGTTTGGGCATCCTTATCAGCCTGAATAACAGCCCCGCCTTGAGGGTTTTCGGCGTGCAGGCGCTCAACATTGGCGCGCACCGCTGCCAAGTCGATCTGGCGGCGGTTGATCCATACTTCGTTATTATTGCGGATGGCGATGAGAATACCGACGCGCGATTGTTTCACCGCGGTTTCGGCATCTGGCCGCGTCACATCAATGCCGCTTTCTTTCACGAAAGTTGCGGTAACGATAAAGAAGATCAGCATGATGAACACAATGTCGAGCATTGGCGTCATATCAATCGCGGTATCTTCCTCTTGGCGTGCACGTCTGCGTCGCATATCTTTCCCCTTAAGGCCTAATCGGCCAGTTCCAATTGATCTTCAAGCTGCTGCACAGAGCGTTGCGCTTTGCGTTCCAGACTTGAGGTATAAAATAATCCGGACAAAGCCACCACCATGCCAGCCATGGTTGGCAATGTGGCTTTGGAAATCCCTGCCGCCATCGCCCGAGCATTGCCCGAGCCGGTAATAGCCATCACATCAAACACCTCAATCATACCGGTGACGGTGCCGAGCAGGCCGAGAAACGGGGCCAGCGCGACCAGCACTTTAATGTAAGACAGTTTGGCCATAGCCTTTTGCTTGGCGTCAGAAATAATCATCTCGCGAATACGATGCGCGTTCCAGCTTTTGTGCTCGCTACGGGCCCGCCATTCGTCTAGGCGTTGCTGTTTCAACTGCTTGAACTCACCACGGAAGAAGCTGTAGCGCTCATAAATCAGCCCCCACAGCATCAGCGTTGAGAGCATGATTATGACCAGCACATTGCCGCCCAGTTCGAGGAAGTCGCGGACACCGCGAATAGCCTCAAACGGGTTCAAAAAAAGCCAGAGAATCTCACCAATTTCCATTGCCGTGCCTCGCTAGTTCTTCTCCGCATGGGTGGCAATCATGCCAGCCGCTTGCTCTTCCAGAATTTGCACAATCTCACGCGAGCGCGTGGCGGCGACCGAATGCAACAGCAAAATCGGAATGGCCACAACCAGACCAAGAACCGTGGTCATCAACGCTTGTGAAATACCACCAGCCATCAGTTTCGGGTCGCCTGTGCCAAACAGCGTAATCGCTTGGAAGGTCAGGATCATACCTGTCACTGTGCCGAGCAGACCCAAAAGCGGGGCAACGCCCGACAATAGTTTCAGCAGTGGCAGGCTTTTTTCAAGGGCTGGCATTTCTTTCAAAATCGCATCGTCGAGTTTCAGTTCCAAGGTTTCCACATCGGTGCTGGCATTCGACTGATAGGCATCCCAAACACGGCCCAGAGGCGTGTCACCGGCGGCTTGACCACTGGCCAGTTGCGCTTTCACCGCCCGCGCCATCAGCGTCAGGCGGGTGATGCGTTCGACCGCGATACCAACGCCGCCAATACCCAGCAGCAAGATGATATAGCCAACAAGGCCGCCTTGATTGATGCGCTCAAACAGGTTCGGCATTTGCAGGAACAAGTTCAAAATCGCCCCGCGTGACGGATCGACAGGCGCGGCGACCAATACGCCAGCATCGCCATCATCGAGGTCATCGGCTGCGTCACCAAAACGTGCTGGTGGCTGGCGGCCCAAATCAGCATAGCGTCCATTGCCGGCATAGCGGACAAATTGCCCGTCAGACAATGTGGTGAACGGACCAACTCGGAGGATTTCAGCTTCGCGCACACTGCCGTCGAGATTAACCACCTCGCCGTAAAAGCGTTTCACTTCTCCTTGTGCGGTCATTTCCTGTTGCAGGGTGAACCAGAGATATTCCAGTTCTTTAATCTCCGGCAGACCTTTGGTTTTCGACAAAGACTCAAGCCGCGCCGAGCGCCCTTTCAGCTCGCCAGAGATGGCGCTTTCGTCGACTTGCGCTTTGGTCTCACCAGCGACTTGGCGGACAATACCGAACAACTCGCCAAACACGCCGAGGCGTTCGTTCAGCAAACCTTCAAGCTCGGCCAGTTTCAATTCCTTTTCAGAGAAGTCTTTCTCCAGCCGCTCGGAGCGCGCTTCTTCCCGCTTAATAGCGGTTTGCGTGCGCGTCAAAAGTGTTTTCTGCTTGTTGCGGTTATTGCGAAACTCGTCTTCACGGGCCTGAAACTCAGCATTATCCGTCACCCGACCGGCCCGCACTTGATCGAGCAATTGTTGCAGCGTGACCTCATCGGTGGTGGCGATATCGGCTTTGTTGTCTTGCGCGTGCAGCGGCGAGAGCATCGCCGCGCCCAGACCCAGAATAGCAGCAGAGCGTTTTATTGTTCTCCACTTGATTGTTGTCCACATAACGAGCCCTCCTACTGACCGACAGTGACAGGCACGACCAACAGGTCAGGCGCCGCTTGTTGTTTGGCAATCCGCAAGGCAGACCGCAATTCGGTGTCGAAATCACCATCAAGATCGGTAAACCCTTTGTCTTTCTGGCTCCAAGCGCCGCTTTCATCCGCATCCAGCGTTTGATAAATCAGCGCCACGCGACCAATCCGCAAGAAGGCGACGGTGCGCTCCTCGCCGGTAATCTCCATCTGCCCCTCATAGGCTTCGATGGTGCGGCCATATTCGTTTTCAATCTCATAGGCTTCGAGGATTTTGCGGTATTTCTCAGCCGGATTGGCGTCAGAGCGGTCCATGAGATCGCGCAAGTTCTGCACCCGCGCCCGACGCTCATTAATCAAGAATGGCACATCAAGCTCAACAAACTGCTCAAGCGCATCAATCATCCGGAACATCAGCGGCACAATGGTGCGGTCGACATTGGTGACGTCTTCAATCTGTTGGCGGATCGACACCATTTCGGCTTTTTGCCTCTTAATCAGTTTTTCCATCTGCGCGTTATATTCGCGTAAAGAGGCCAGCTGTTTCAGGGCTGCGCGATAGGTGCGTGTCAGCTCATCTGTTTCATCATCCAGTTTGTCGATGCGCGCCTGCGATGCCTGCCCATCAGAGGTGGCGGCCTGCGCGACCTCTGATACATTATTCAGAGATTGAGCCGAGGCGGGTTGCGAAAGGCTTGAAAAGCAGACAATCAACGCGACTAAAAAGCCAAAATACTTCATTCTATTCCCCAGATCTTGGTATTATTTCTGTTCTCCCGCACTGTTCAACAGCGCCCGTCCCAAGTCAGGGCATAGCGAGAACGTAGGCAAACAACAACCGTCGAAAAGACCGTTAATTAGCTAACGATTTATCAACGCAGAGTGACCATTTCACCTTAAAAAGTAAACAGCAGAAACGGAAAAAACACCAATTTTTACCAATTAAAGATCTGCTCTGAAATGGGATAATTAATTCCCTCTTCGAAACTCCAGCTTTCGTAGGCACTGAAATAAAAACAGATTTTCTTCTAAAGGTAAGTGGATGCCCTGATTTTGTGTTATTTTTAGGGCGGTTATACGATTGTAGTCAATCGTCACCGTAGGCTTTATGGTCGCCCCAGGCGCCGGACACCCAACCATACAGCCATGATGATGAGAAATATGGCGCCAAACCCATAAGGTAGAAAAGGCATCATCAAAGGTTTTGCCGCTTTCAGGGCGATCAGCTTACCCGGACTGAAATCATCGCCTAATTCGCTCACGCCCACTTCCTCGCTATAGGCGGCGTAGTCTGACTTCAGCTGTTTAAAAATCTCAGGGAAATCATGCTGTAAGTCGCGCATTTCGCCCGGGTCGCTGGCCAGATTATAAAGCCGCCATTTTCCATCCCCCGAAGGCGCGGGTATTTTTTGCAATTTCCAATCGCCCTTATAAAGAGCAGCATTTGCGGCAACTTCCATGCCGACAGCCTTGTCCTCGCCATAGATCTCGTCCCTGTCCCCTGTCAGCAGGGGCGCAAGGCTGCGGCCTCGAATAGGCACGCTTTCATTTGGGTCAGAGATGGGCGACAGTCCCGCAAGCTCAAGAACGGTCGGAACAATATCAAACACATGTGAGCGCGCCGCGACGAACCCTTTTGCTTGAACCCCCGGTCCGGCAATAATCATCGGCACCCGATGGCCACCTTCGGTTGCATGAAACTTATAGCGCGAAAACGGCACAGCACCGACCGTCGCCCACTCCATGCCAATGGCAGCCATACTGTCTTGCTCGCCAAGCGTTTCTATTTCGGTGTGATACCCTTGCGCCTTCAGCCAATAATCCATCAGGAAGTTTTGACCATTTAAAACCGCCGACTCGGGCCCGTTATCCGAGACAATAATGAGGATGGTATTATCCAGCTGCCCTTTCTTTTCAAGAAAGGCAAACAGCCGCTTCAGATGATGGTCCATGGCCTCAATCATGCCGGCATTGACCTGCATGGCCCGCGCTTGGAAGGCTTTTTGCGCATCGCTTAAGGCATCCCATTGGCGCGCCTCTTTGGGCTGCGGGGGAAGCTGCGTGTCGGCGGAAACCAGGCCCAGCTCTTTTGCTTTGGCCAGCCTCTCTTGACGCAGAACATGCCACCCTTGGTCATAACGACCGTTATAATTATCAATAAAGGAACGCGGCGCTTGAACCGGAATATGAACCGCTTGAAAGGCCAAATAGCCGAAAAACGGTTGGTCGTGCGTGCCGCTATCAATATAGTCAATCATCCGGTCGACAAAGAGTTTTGAAGAATACTCATTGCCCGGTCGGTCAACCGCTTTGTCATCCTCGAACCATTCAACCTTATCGTAGAATGGCAAATAAACCCGCGATTTCCAATTATCGGCGCCGGTCGAGTCCAAAACCAACGATCTGTCGAAACCATGTTTGCGGGGCAGGTTTTTGCCAATATCACCAATGCCCCATTTGCCCACCGCATAGGTCTGATATCCTGCCGCCCCGAGACGGTCTGCGAGGGTCAGTGTTCCTTTTGGGAATCTCATTGAATAGGCCGGATTGTCGCGCAAGGCCTCGGGCAAGGTTTCGGCAATCATGGCCATGCCGACTTCATGATTATCGGCGCCGGTCAGCAGCATGGCGCGTGACGGGCCGCATTGGGGCGAGGTGTAAAAACGGGACATTTTAATGCCCCGTTCAGCAATCGCATCAATGGCCGGTGTGGTGGCCTCGCCTCCATATGACCCGAAATCCATATAGCCGATATCATCGGCGACAATAATCAAGACATTGGGCGGTGCCTTCTTGGGTTCAGAGCCCGTCTGTGCGACGGCGGCGCCCGCTGCGGTGATTTCAAAAATGACCGCCAGCAAGAAAACACCACATAGTCTTTTCATGCCGACTGGGCTTTTGCACAAAAAGCTCGAAGCTTGGGTTGGGCCTTGAGAGAAGCTGACATCGGATGGCATCCTTTTTCGCAACGGCCGAAAATACTCTTTCCGCTTCGCCATATCAATTCCCCTCCTAGGACCCACAGCAATATAAGGTTTGGCCTTATGGCCGTTTGGAAATAATTTCCATAATCTTATGCGCGGTGACATGGCTGCTATTTTGGTTTTGTCCGGTGACAAAACGTTGCTCATCATCGATCACGACATGGGTGGCAAATATGTCGAAAAACGCGGTTTGGCTCTCATATAAAGCACCTGCCTTGCGCAGCTCGCTTTCAGGGTGCATTGGCGTCAGGGTGATGCCAAGCTGTTTGATCTGTTTATCGGTAACCCCGGTCACCTTGCGTCCAGCAATAATAGGCTTGCCGGTTTTATCCTTGGCACGAATAAGCCCCAAAGCGCCGTGACAGACGGAACCGATTATCGGCCTTTTGGCATAATAGGCGTCGGCAATTTTTTCTCCCAGCACTTGCGAATAGCCAAGATCATAGGCCGCGCCCCAGCCGCCTGACAGAAAGATTGCGTCATATTGAGTAAAATCCAAATCAGCGATTTTGATGGAAGTCTCTAACTTTGCCTTAAGAGCCGCATCTTCCAAATAGCGTTTATCCTCTGGGGTCGCAACCATCCGGCCCAAGGTCTGCGGATCAATGGGAATGACGCCGCCTTTAATGCTGGCAATATCGACCTCCATGCCGGCGTCCAGAAAACCGTAATAAGGATGGGTCAGCTCCGATGCTTGCGCACCGGTTGGAGCGCCCGTGGTTTCGCCGACCTTGTTCAGCACGCCATGATTGGTCCCGATGATAAGTGCTTTTTTGCCGGGCAATTTATAAGTCGGCCCATCATAGTCAGGGTGCAATCCAAGCCCATGCACAATAGATGGCGCGGCCATGACCAATAATACGGCCGAAAGAGCTAGGGATCCCAAAACAGTCAGTAATTTCTTTTTCATAACGAGGCTCCTGCGGGGATAATGAGAGCATCATCAGTATATTATGACACTTATTATGTCAATACACGCGCGCGCGAGCTGGGCTTATCTAAAGCTGGGCGTAACAGGATGCCTGCGCTCGGGCGGGCCGCGCAATATAAATTGACATAACAAGTGTCAATTTATAGGATGAAAATAGGTCTCGTCTAAACGCACCATGCGTGGGAAGCGGGTTCGCAAGAGTACCGGATTGAGGGGCCGCATAAGACTGTGGCCCGATTAAAAAGGGGGGGGCTATATTATGCAACGCTTCAAAATAGAATTTCTTATGGCGATGAGCCGACGGGCCAAAATTTTGGCAGCGACCGGGCTTTTGCTCGTCAGCGTCCTTGTTTTAGCTTATGCCAATCGCACAAACCTGATTATTTCCCTTGTCGGTTTTGTCAATAAAGTCGCCAATCCGGTTGGGCCGCACCAGCCAATTTCTTGGCAGCAAGGCGGTGTTTGGGAAGGTAAGGGCCAACGCCCGCCCAATATCGTCGTCATTTTAACCGATGATATGGGCTTTAATGATGTCAGCTATCATGGCGAGGGGCTGATTGAGACGCCACATATTGACCGCTTGGCCGCCGAGGGGGTGCAATTCAGCAATGGCTATGCTGGCAGCGCCGTATGCGCCACCTCGCGGGCCATGCTTTTGACCGGTCGTTATGCGAGCCGCTTCGGTTTTGAATTTACCCCTGTGCCGGATAGGTTCGGGCCGATATTGCAACAATTGGCAAAAACCGACCCCATGCCGCGTCGTTTTGAATTTCTAGAGATTAGCGACGAAGTCCGCGGGGCCGCCTTACCATTTGACGCGCGCGGTTTGCCGCCGCAAGAAATTACCCTGCCCGAAGAATTGCGCGCCAAGGGCTATCGCACCTTGCATATCGGCAAATGGCATTTGGGACGCAAGGAGGCGCTTCTTCCGCGAGCGCAAGGTTTTGACGAGAGCTTGTTTATGGAAAGCGGGCTTTATTTGCCGATCGACGACCCGAATGTCGTCAATGCGCGCAATGAGTTCGCCGTATTGGATAAAGTGCAATGGGAAGTGCTGAATTACGCCGCCAGCTTTAATCAAGGCCCGCTATTTCGCCCCAAAGGCTATTTGACCGACTATTATACGGACGAAGCGGTGAAAGCCATTAAGGCCAATAAAGACCAACCGTTTTTCCTTTATCTCGCTCATTGGGGCATTCACACGCCCTTGCAAGCCTCAAGCCAAGATTATCAGGCCGTGGGCGATAATTTTCCTGACCATCGCTCGCGGGTTTATGCCGCCATGATACGCGCCGTGGACCGTTCTGTCGGGCGCGTTATGCAGGCGCTTAAAGTCCACGGCCTTGATGAAAATACGCTGGTTATTTTCACCAGCGATAATGGCGGGGCCAATTATATCGGCATGCCCGATATCAATAAGCCTTATCGCGGCTTTAAACTGAGCTTTTTTGAAGGCGGCACCCATGTGCCCTTTATTATGCGTTGGCCGCAAAAACTGCCATCGGGAGAGACCTATCGCCATCCCATATCGCATCTCGATATTATGCCGACAGCTTTGGGGGCCGCCAAAATGGTCCCTCAAGCAAAGCTTATGGATGGGGTCAATTTGCTGCCCTATATGACCGGTCAAAAATCCGGTGCGCCGCGCGACACGCTGATTTGGCGGTCCGGCGACTATCAGGCGATTTTATCAAAGGGCTGGAAAATGCAGCGCAGCAAACTCCCCGAAAAAACACGGCTCTATCATGTCGCACAAGACCCAACCGAGCAAAAAGATATGAGCCCCACAAGGCCGGAAAAAATAGCCGAATTAACCGCCCTGTTGGACGCCCATAATCGCCAACAAATGACGCCGAAATGGCCCAGCAATGCGCTGATGCCGATCTGGATTGACAAAACGCCGGCCGACAATGTGACATTGGCCGATGATTATATTTTATGGCCTAATTAAAGGTCAAATTATAGGCGCGAAAAAGCCAACCTTAGTGTCGTGGACGGCCGCCGCCAGCGCAGCGACCCCAACGAATTGGATAAAATATGAAACGCATACTTCTTTCAGTCTCTATTGGCCTACCGCTCCTTATCGTCGGCCTTATCTGGGTGATTTTCTTTTCCGCCCGCCCGCCTTTAACAACTGACCCAGCTGTGCTGGCCGGTGACGGCAGCACGATTGATTATTGTCGTCTGCCGCCTTTGAATGGGCGCGGCAAGCAAGCTCATGAGATTGCTAAGGGCAATACGCCGGGCTGCGCTTATACGCATTTTCCTTTGCCGATATTACAGGCCTGCACCCAAGCCTTGCCGCCTGAGGCCGATGATATTCGCGGCCTGTGGGTTGGTGTGTCAGGCGGCAAAGTCGGCCATATCGAACGCATTGAGCAATGCGGCAGCCGCACCGTCGTCACCTCTGCCGGCATTATTCATGATTACGGCCCCAATTCTACAGCCGGCCTGAATACCGATGATACGGAAGGCGGGGTCAGCTTTACGATTGGCGATAAACAATATTGCCCGCGCTCGTCAGCATCGATGATTTGGCGCGACAAGGTATTGAATTTTCATGCCTTGGGCTGGGGGCCGGTGGTCGTGCAACGCTATCGCCAAGGTGAACAACTTGTTTGGGAATATGGCGATGGTTCCATCACACGAATGGAGCGCATTTGCGATTTGCCGGAAACGGAAAAAACACCACGCCCACGCGGCGCAAGGCTAAAGCTGTTTTAACGCCTTAACGCCTTAGCGCGTTTTGACCGTGCGAAATCCAATATGGCTGGTCGGCAGACCGGCTTCTTGGGCTTGGCGCGCAGCAGCCCGGTAGCGGCGACAAAAATTCGGCGCGCATAAAAACGAACCGCCCTTAATCGTATAACGCACTTCACCGGCAAGACCTCGCGCCGCGCCATCAAAAGGTGTATCCGTCCATTCCCAAACATTGCCAATCATATCGTAAAGGGCAAAATCATTTGGCGGAAAACACCCGACCGGCGACCGCTTGGCATAGCCGTCTGCCTCGGTGTTTTGTATCGGAAAACTGCCCTGCCATGTGTTGGCCATTTCTGCACCATCAGGCGCACGCGCATTGCCCCAGACATAAACCGTCTCAGCACCCGCCGCGGCGGCATATTCCCATTCCGCTTCGCTGGGCAAGCGACGCCCGGCCCAAGCAGCATAGGCTTTGGCATCCGTATAAGATATCTGCACCACCGGTTCATCGGCGCGCGCCTCAATGGAGGTCTCAGGCCCATCGGGGTGACGCCAATTGGCGCCAACCACAAAATGCCACCAGCTGGGATTTTTTAAATTGGGCGTGCGAAACACAACCCCTCCGGCTTGGCCAAATCCGGCTTGTGGTTTCTCCGCATCGGTCACATAACCTGTCGCGTCGATAAAACGGGCAAATTGCGCATTGGTAACTTCCGTCGCGTCAATATCAAAAGACGCCAAATGCACGCGCTGTGGCGGGCCTTCTTCTTCATAAGCGGGACGTGCGCCCATGATAAAATGACCCGCCTCAAGCACTTGCGGGGCCGCCTCTACCGAGGCGCATTGTTTGGCTTTTTTGGTAGCGGCTTGTTTATCCGGCGCACCATCACAGGCGACCAGCACAAAGGCGGATAAAGAGAAAAAAAGAAAAAACCGGCACACTCGTTCAAGGCTCTGGATCATGGTACGTCCTTTGATTAAGGGGTCATCCAACACCAGGCAAAGGCGCAGTGCAAGAGCCATGTTGAGCGCCGCCCGTCATGTTGAGCAAGAAAAACGTGCTGGTAAAAACCAGCGTCAAGAGACCCATAGTTTTCAAAACTGACTTGATATAAAGATTACAAAACAGCCGAGAGTGCGGCAATCATCGCATTGCGAGCTTGTCTGATATTGAGCTTTTGGTGTCGCCGCAAACGATCCCAAGTCTCATACGAGGCCGTCGCATGCGCCGCCTCGCGGTTTGCCTCTGGCACGCCTTTCAATTCGGGTAGCCATTTTTCCAAATGTTTGCGCAAACCATTTTGATTGCGGGCATAATTTTTTTGCAAAACCTCAGACCGCCATAATTGCACTCGGGTGATCATCATCATATTTTTAAGCCGCTCATAGGCATCCGTAAGACCGATGACCGTATCCTCGATGCGCGCCTCCAGCTCGCCCGCCTGAAAGTCTCGGTCGAATAAAGGCTCGTAATATTGGCGCATTTTCTGGTCAATCGCTTCGATCAAGGCTTCCATGTCTTCAAAGTGACGGAAGAAAGACCGCAAGCCAACGCCCGCCTCTTGCGCAATTTCACGCGTGGTCGGCGCATAATTGCCACTATCGATAAGGTTTAAAGCCGCCGTGAGGATGGCGGCACGACTGCGCTCGCTGCGCTGGCGGCGCCCATCTACAACTCGTAATTCCGTTTGATTGCCCATGTGCGACCTATATTGTGCGACCTAAATTTCTCGTGCGGCTTCGACTTAATATATAAATTGACATTAGCGGTGTCAATTCATATTCTGGCGCCTCGGGAGGAAACATCTATGGCATCGTTTTACCTATGGGGTTCGGCTTTACTTATGTTTTTGCTATTCTTGGCATGGCATGAAAACTGGCGTGGGCCGCTAAAAGAAGCGGAAATCAAAATGTTCATGGCGCAAATGGAAGCCAATGAAAATTTGGACAAAACCCGATTTGACACTTTGGTGAACTTCATGCGCAGCGACACGGGCGCCGAGTTTTTCATGGTCATTATGCTGGTCTATACCAAGGGCAAACTTGCCCATCCCGAGACCGGCGAGCCAGTATCTGCGCCCGCCTTATTGAACCGTTATTTTCGTCCTTTCATCGGCCGCTTATTGCGCAATGGCGGCTATCCCGCTTTTAGCGCTGGCGCGGCCGGCGATTATATAGAGGCTTGGAACACAGCCGCCAATCCGGGCTGGTCTGGCAGCGGCATCATTCGCTATCGCAGTCGGCGCGATTTGATGCGCGCGATCACGGATCCGGCATTTTCGGGCGATCATATATATAAAAAGGCCGCTTTGGCGGTCACTTATGCCTTGCCCGTGGACGCCAGTTCTGGCCTGCTGGTATCGCCGCGCATTTGGGTCGGCATGCTCCTCACGCTATTGGCCGCTTTCGGGCAAATCATCTATCTCGTTTTAAGGACACATAATGGATAATAAGTTCAAACTGTATACGTGGAGCGTCTCGCTCTACTCGGGCAAGGCACGTGCCTATTTGATAAAACAGCATATTGATTTCGACGATATTTCGCCTGCCGACCCGCATTATGACGCGGTCATTCGCCCGGCGCTTGGCCGTTGGATTATTCCGGTTATGGAGACGCCAGAGCAAGAGATTGTGCAAGACGGCACCGAGATTATTGATTGGTTTGAAAACCGCCAGCTAACGCGCCTACCTGCCTATCCGCAAACGCCGCGCCAGCTTATCAGCTCGCTGATTATGGAGTTTTTTGGCGGCGAAGGCCTGCTGCGTCCGGCCATGCATTATCGCTGGAATTTCGATGATGATAATCTCGACTTTATTTTGCAGCAATTCGGCCTCTTTGCCTTGCCGCAAGTGGCGCCCGAAGAACGCGGCGAGATGGCCTTACATGCGTCAGGTCGTATGCGCAAGGCGGCGGTGTTGTTTGGGGTGACGCCCGAAACTGCGCCTCAAATTGAGGCCGCCTATGAAGAGACGCTGGCCGAATTAGACGCGCATTTTACGAGCCAACCCTATCTTTTGGGCGGCGCGCCGACGATTGGCGACTATGGATTATTCGCCGCGCTTTTCGCGCATTTGGGGCGCGACCCGCACCCTTTGCGGATGATGCAAGAAAAAGCGCAAATGCTATTCCGCTGGACCGAGCGCATGCGCAACCCGAGCGCCGATATGGTCGAATTTTTAGGCCGCGACGAGAGCCTGCTGGCACAAGACGCCATTCCCGATACGCTAAAAGTACTCTTGCGCCGCGTCGCTGCCGACTATCTGCCGGAAGTAGAGGCGATGATTGCCATGTCGAATGATTGGCTGGCGGAACATCGCCCTGCGAAAAATGAGATGGTTGGCGGTGAAAGTCTGGGCCGTGGCATAGGCATGTGCCAGTTTGCTTGGCGGGGCGTCGACATAAACGCCGTGGTGATGCCCTATCGCATTTTCATGTTGCAGCGCATTCAAGATGCTTATGACAAGCTCGGCGCGGCCGACCAAAAGCAGGTGGATGTGCTACTCGCCGAAACCGGCCTTGAGGCCATGCTCACCGCTCGCTGTGACAGACGCGTAGAGCGTCAAAACCATCGTGAGGTTTGGGTTTAGAGACGGCTAGCCAATCTCGGTTAAAAAACTCAGCAAAGCCGCGCCATAGTCTTCGGGGCAATCTTCGACCAGAAAATGACTGCCGCCTTTTAAAATCACCGGTGCGCGGTTGGCTGCCGTGGCGATAAACGGGCGCACGCTCTGATGGCCATCGGGGGCGACAATATCTTTATCGGAATAGAGACATAAAAATGGCTTGTCGAAATTGGCCAGTTTTTGTCTGGCTCGAAAATTATCGACCAGCATCGGATTGTCATAACGGGTTGGCAACATTTGGGTGAATTGCCGATTGCCCGTCAAATACCGAAAGTTCGGATAAGGCGCCGCATAGCCAGCGACCACTTGTGTCTCTAAATCGCGGGAACAGATTTTGGCCATCATATTCCAGTGCCGCCAGAACGGGTTAAATCGCACGAATAGTTGAAATTTACGCAAAAATTCTGAGCCAGGAATGGCCATATCGGTAATGGTTTCCTGCGGGTCGCGCACGGGAAATCCGGTATTTGAGAAAGTGATACTGGCAAGCTGGTCTTGGTAATTAGCCGCCACCCGCAGACCCAAAATACCGCCCCAATCATGCAGTACGAAATGCACGCCATGCAGATCTAGCTTGTCGAACAGAGCTTCGCTCAACCAAGCCTCATGGCGCGCAATGGTATAATCTCGCAGGCGCGTCGGCTTATCCGAACGCCCCATGCCAATCAGGTCAACGGCAATGGCGCGATAGCCAGCGGCGGCCAATTGCGGCATAAGTTTGCGCCACATGAAACTCCAAGTTGGATTGCCATGCACCATCACAACAGGCTGACC
>JABHDF010000030.1 GCA_018673175.1 Rhodobiaceae bacterium
TCTTTTGCCGCGTCTCGAGCATCGCGGGCAGCATCAAGAGCTACCTTGGACACTGGGTTTGCCGTCAGCCCTGCATCTTTTATGTATTCTGCAACGGTAGAACGAGCGGTTTCTTTGGCAGCTTCGCGGGCCTCTTCATCGGTCGCACCATTTTCTAAAGCTTCATCGCGGGCTGCTTCCGCTGCTGTTCGAGCAACATCTTTTAGGGCGTCTCGTTTTTCTTTCAAGAGTTCAAGAACTGCGGGGTCTTCGGCTTGTCGAGCCGCACGCCGCGCTGAGCGTGCGGCTTTATTGGCGTCCAAAGCCGCGTTCAGTGCAGCCTCGGCGGCAATCCGCCCTGCTTCGGAAGAGTCTTTTGCCTCATAGGCGAGCGCGGCTGCTGCGCGCGCTTCTGCGGCTGCATCAATAGCATTTTGGGTTTCGTCTGACTGAGCGAGTGCGGGAAATGACAGACTCATTGCCAAAACAGTCAAGATTGTAAGTTTTCGGTTCAACATTGCTAAACTCCTTTTTGATGATGGGAGAAATTAAACAAAATTGTGTATTTCCCTTATGTCAGCAATAGGCCTTTTTGTATCAAAATGTATCAAATTTTTTCGCTGCTATAAAAAGTTGAGGCAACCAGACTTTCAAAAAAAAGAGGCTGCCCAATATCGGGGCAGCCTCCATAAAGTTCAAATCTATTGGACCCTAGGTCTAGCCGTTTTTCGGCATCCAAAGGCTCATTAGCGCGGTAGCAATGACCACAATCCAGAAGATAAGAGCAACTGGGTCTGCGGAAGTCGCATACTCAGTGCCATACTGAGCAATAAAGCCTTCAGCACCGCTGCTTATTTCAGTGCCAGATGCTTTCAAATTACTCAGTGCATTTGCAGTACCAATATACCAGTTTTGAGATTCGATACTCCAATTATAGCCAGCGAAGCCGCCCGACAGGACAAATATCGATCCAAGTACTTTGTGAGCCATGTTCGCGTCTCCGCTTTCACGGACGCCGTTGGCATAGCGAAGAGCCAACCAACCAAACAAGATTAACGCAATGATGCCCAGTGCATTACCAATGCGACCAGATGCCAAAAGATTCCAAAGTGTAATTTCTTCCATTTTTCCCTCCAAATTAAATTTATCTTATGCTCAAGAGCATTTTTGAACGATAACTGATTTGTCCTAAACAAAGCCGAAAAAACCGAATTTAATAACAGTTTAAAGAACCAGTTCTATTCGTGCGAGGAGTTGTAATTCATCTCGCCTACTTTTGCAGACATCCAAACCTCGTCTGAAATAACTTGAGCAATGTCTGCTAAATCGAAAACCGCATTATTAGTAGCGCCAGCAAGTTTGCTCCCAGGGCCATAGCACCCAGCCTCAGCTTCTATTACAAAGACCAATTGTATTTGCGTCGCACCAGGAGAACTTGGCGTCACTTACGCCTTCTTCAGTTTTGGCCTATTTACACATCGCCAAAGCGAGAACACCAAAATCAGCCCTTTTAGCTCCGTCATTTACACGCCACTTGCTTACAAACATATTACTCATCTTAAGCCATGTGGTGAAGCGCGGGCTGATTAAGCAGCGGATTTTTGCTGCCACTTGGTCGATGATTGTGTTTCTGGCCATCCAGTCTTACCTCACCTCGACGATGAGCATGGCGCCCAATGTGTGGCTGATGCTGGGGGTTGGGGTGGCTTATTTGGGCTGGATTGGGCTGGCGCTGCGCCAATTGAAAACCCTTGATGCAGAATATGCGACCAAGTTGGCACAAGTGGAATAAGCGCGGGATCCCAAAGCGGATATTCTCGAGTATATCCCCGAGTATATCCCCGAGTATCTCCCCGACTATATATTGCCTCTTAATATTGCGTATGCGGTCAAAAACGAATAGGTTGCGGGCAATATTACCTGTCGCGCCATTGTGTCGCGCGATATTTTCATGGAGAGCAAAATGACTGCACGCGTTGAATTTTCTGGCCTTCAGGTCGACAAGCAATTGGCTGATTTCGTTGAAACCGAAGCCATTATCGGAACCGATGTCTCGTCCGCCGAGTTTTGGCAGGCCTGCGCCAATGTACTGAACGAGCACCGCGACACCAATAAAGCTCTGTTGGAAAAACGCGAGCACCTGCAAGCGCAAATCGATGAATGGCATAAAGCCCGCAAAGGCCAAGACCATGATGCGTCAGCCTATAAAGCTTTCTTGCAAGACACAGGTTATCTGGTAGCCGAAGGCCCGGATTTCAGCATTGAAACGGCCAATGTCGACGATGAGATTGCCAAAATTGCTGGCCCACAACTTGTGGTGCCCGTGAAAAATGCGCGTTTTGCCGTGAATGCCGCCAACGCGCGTTGGGGCTCTTTATATGATGCGTTTTATGGCACAGACGCCATTGACCAAAGCGGCGACTTGTCGCCAGCGGGGGCTTATAACCCTGTGCGTGGTAATGAAGTGATCCGTCGCGCCAAAGCTTTTCTCGACGAGATGGCGCCTTTGGCTGGCGTTTCGCACGCCGATGTCACCGCCTATAAAGTGGTCGACGCCGCGTTGGTTGCGACCCATGCCGGCGGCGAAGCGGCGTTGCAAAGCCCCGAGAAATTTGTCGGCTCGCGCGGTGCAGGCGATGCGCCCGAAGCGATTTTGCTGAAAAACAACGATTTGCACGCCGAGATTTGGATCGACGCGAGCCATAATATCGGCAAAGACGATGCCGCCCATGTGGCTGACGTGTTCATGGAAAGCGCTGTGACGACGATTATGGACTGCGAAGATTCGGTGGCTGCCGTGGATGCGGAAGACAAAACCGAAGCCTATCGCAATCTGCTTGGCTTGCTGCGTCGCGACTTGAAAGTGGAAATGAGCAAAGGCGGCAAAACCATGACCCGCGCGCTCAACCCAAATCGCGATTACACAGCCCCCGACGGCTCGACCCTGACGTTGCCAGGTCTGTCGCTCATGCTGGTCCGCAATGTTGGCCATCTGATGAGCAATCCGGCGATTTTGGATGACCGTGGAAATGAGATTCCAGAAGGCATTATGGATGCGGTGATGACCGGTCTTTTGGCCAAACACGACCTCCAAAAAGCGGACGCGAGTTTGAAAAATAGCCCGCATGGGTCGGTCTATATCGTGAAGCCGAAAATGCATGGCCCCGAAGAAGTGGCCCTGACCGATGCTTTGTTTGGCTCGGTAGAAGCCGCTTTGGGCTTGCCGGCCAATACCATGAAAATGGGCATTATGGATGAGGAACGCCGCACCACGGTGAACTTGAAAGAATGTATTCGCGCGGCCAAAGCGCGAGTGATTTTCATCAACACAGGTTTTCTCGATCGCACGGGCGATGAAATTCATACCTCGATGGAAATGGGTCCGATGATCCGTAAAGCCGATATGAAAACCTCTGGCTGGCTGACCACTTACGAAGATTGGAATGTCGATATTGGTTTGGCCTGCGGTCTGCAAGGGCGGGCGCAAATTGGTAAAGGCATGTGGGCCATGCCAGATTTGATGGCCGCCATGTTGGAACAAAAAATTGGCCAACCCAAAGCCGGTGCCGATTGCGCTTGGGCGCCCTCGCCAACAGCGGCAACTTTGCACGCCATGCATTATCATTCGGTAGATGTGGAAGCGGTGCAAAACCAATTAAAGTCGCGCACGCGGGCGTCCCTAGACACGATTTTGTCGATGCCTGTAGAAACCCATCCGCAGTGGTCGCCAGAAGATGTGCAGCAAGAGCTCGACAATAATGCGCAAGGCATTTTGGGCTATGTGGTGCGTTGGATCGACCAAGGCGTGGGCTGCTCGAAAGTGCCAGACATTCA
>JABHDF010000071.1 GCA_018673175.1 Rhodobiaceae bacterium
CTCAAAGTCATGAGCTCAAAGTCATGAGCTCAAAGTCATGAGCTCAAAGTCATGAGCTCAAAGTCATGAGCCCAAAGTCATGAGCCCAAAGTCATGTCGCCCAAAGTCATGAGCCCAAAGTCATGAGCCCAAAGTCATGTCGCCCAAAATCATACTGCACTTCGTCCTGAAGGTCTCTGGGTCTTGAAGTTCTCTGGCGGCTTTGCTAGTTTCCGCCCAGATGAGCTTTGCCTCGCCTTTAAACCTTAGGAAAGTCTGATATGTCCGTAGACGAAAAAACGGTGCGCCGCATCGCCACGCTTGCCCGCATAGGGCTGAGTGAGGCCGAAGTGCCGGCGCTGGCCAAAGAGCTGAACGCCATTATTGGCTTTGTCGAACAATTATCCGAAGTCGACACGACAGGCGTAAAACCGTTTACCAGTCCGGTCGAAAATAAAATGCGTCGGCGCGAGGATGTCGTGAATGACGGCGGCTATGCCCAAGACGTGTTGGCCAATGCGCCCGAAAAAGATGACGAGTATTTCGCTGTGCCGAAAGTGGTAGACTAAAATGAGCAAGTTAACTGATTTAAATCTGGCACAAGCCCGCGATGGGCTGGCCAGCAAAGCGTTTTCCGCCACCGAGCTGACCCAAGCCCATATCGAGCGCGTCGAAGCCTCGGATAAGCTGAACGCCTATGTTTTAAAGACGCCGGAAAAGGCCATGGATATGGCCAAAGCCAGCGACGTGAAATTCGCCGATGGCACGGCCGGTCCGCTGGAAGGTCTGCCGATTGGCGTGAAAGATTTATTCTGCACGAAGGGCATTCGCACGACGGCCAGCTCGAAAATTCTTGGCGAGTTTATTCCGCCCTATGAAAGCACCGTGACGCAAAACCTTTGGACGGATGGCGCGGTTCTGCTTGGCAAATTAAACAATGATGAATTTGCGATGGGCTCCTCAAACGAGACCTCGAGCTTTGGTCCGGTGAACAATCCCTATCAAGGTGCCAATGGTGAAAACCTTGTGCCAGGCGGTTCGTCAGGTGGCTCTTCGGCTGCCGTTGCGGCGCGCCTTGGCGTGGCCGCGACCGCTACCGATACGGGCGGCTCTATTCGCCAACCGGCGGCTTTTACGGGCACCGTAGGGTTAAAACCCACCTATGGTCGTTGCTCGCGTTGGGGCGTGGTGGCGTTTGCCTCGTCGCTAGACCAAGCGGGCCCGATTACGCAAACCGTTCGCGATGCGGCCATTATGCTTGGTTCTATGGCCAGTTTCGATAGCCGCGATACGACCTCGGTCGAGCGCGACGTGCCAAATTATGAAGCCGCTTTGACCGGAAACATCAAAGGCCTGCGCGTGGGTATTCCCAAAGAATACCGCGTTGACAATATGCCGAGCGAAATTGAATCGCTCTGGCAGCAGGGTATTGATTGGCTGAAGGAGGCAGGCGCCGAGATTGTCGATGTGTCTTTGCCGCACACGAAATATGCGCTTCCTGCCTATTATATTATTGCCCCTGCCGAGGCCTCGTCGAACTTGGCCCGCTATGATGGAGTGCGGTATGGCGCGCGCCAAGCGGGGGTCGATATTGATGACATGTATTCGAACACGCGCGCGGCCGGGTTTGGCGACGAAGTGAAACGCCGCATCATGGTCGGCACTTATGCTTTGTCGGCGGGCTATTATGACGCCTATTACATCAAGGCGTTGCAAGTGCGTCGTCTGATTGCCGACGACTTTACGCAAGCCTACGAAAAATGCGATGTGCTGCTGACCCCAACCACGCCTTCGGCCGCTTTTGCCGTGGGCAAGGACGTCGAAGATCCGTTGGAAATGTATCTCAATGATGTGTTTACCGTGACGGCCAATTTGGCAGGTCTGCCGGGTCTGTCGGTGCCAGCTGGGCTAGATGCCAATGGCTTGCCTTTGGGCCTGCAATTGGTTGGCAAAGCCTTTGGCGAAGAAGAATTGCTGCGCGTTGGCGAGGTGCTGGAAACAGCCGCTGGTTTCACCACGCGGCCTAAAGAATGGTGGAGCGCATAATGGCGAGCAATCAAAATCTAATCGGCGGCGCGACAGGCGACTGGGAAATTGTTCTGGGTCTGGAAATTCACGCGCAAATCGCGTCCAACTCAAAATTATTTTCCGGCGCCTCCACCGAGTTTGGCGCCGAACCAAACAGCCAAGTGTCTTTGGTCGATGCTGCCATGCCTGGCATGTTGCCGGTCATTAATGACTATTGCGTTGAGCAAGCGGTGCGCACTGGGCTTGGCCTCAAAGCGCAGGTGAATACCTATTCGGTGTTTGACCGGAAGAATTATTTCTATCCAGATTTGCCGCAAGGCTATCAAATCTCGCAGTTCCTGCAGCCGATTGTGGGCGAAGGCGTGATTGAAATTGACTTGCCCGATGGCTCCGTGAAGACCATTGGTGTCGAACGTTTGCACCTCGAGCAAGATGCCGGCAAGTCGTTGCACGACCAGCACCCGAGCCAAAGTTTTGTCGATTTAAACCGTTCGGGCGTGGCCCTCATGGAAATCGTGTCGCATCCCGACATGCGCTCGGCCGCGGAGGCGCAAGCCTATGTGAAAAAAGTGCGCGCGATTTTGCGCTATTTGGGCACGTGCGATGGCAATATGGAGCAGGGCAGTCTGCGCGCCGATGTGAACGTTTCGGTACGTCGTCCTGGCGACGAGCTGGGCACGCGGTGCGAAATTAAAAACGTCAATTCCATTCGGTTCATCGGTCAAGCGATCGAGCATGAAGCGCGTCGCCAAGTCGACCTCATTGAAGATGGCGGCGTGGTGCAGCAGCAAACGCGTTTGTTTGACCCCAAGAACGGAGAAACGCGGGCCATGCGCTCGAAAGAAGAAGCGCATGATTATCGCTATTTCCCCGACCCAGATTTGCTGCCGTTAGAATTTGACCAAGCCTTTGTCGACGCGATTGCCAAAGATTTGCCAGAGCTGCCAGACGATAAAAAAGCGCGCTTTATCGCCGACTATAAGTTGTCGCCCTATGATGCCAGCGTGCTGGTTTCGGAAGCTGAGAATGCCGCGTTTTTTGAAGCCGCTGCCGAAGGTCAAGACGCCAAAGCGGTGGCCAATATGGTTATCGGCTCAGTGTTTGCAGGCCTCAATAAAGCTGGCCTTGCGATCGCCGATAGTCCGGTGACGCCGCAACAAGTGGGCCAATTGGTCGGGCTCATCAGCGATGACACGGTTTCCAATAGTATCGCCAAAGAAGTGTTTGAGATGATGTTCGACGAGGGGCCTGACCAAGGCAAAGACGCGGACGTGATTGTCGACGAAAAAGGCCTCAAGCAAGTCACGGATATGGGCGCCATTGAAGCGGCTGTCGATGAAGTGATTGCGGCCAATCCCGACAAAGTGACCCAAGCCCAAGAGCGCCCGAAAATGGCAGGCTGGTTCGTTGGCCAAGTGATGCAAGCCACGGGGGGCAAAGCCAACCCACAGGCGGTCAATAAATTGGTCTTGTCGAAACTCGGGCTCGACGGCTAGTCGTTTAACGTCGCGTCTTCAATCGCCTGATAGGTGAGGCTCCACATGTCTTGGCGCAGGTTCATACGATGCGGCAGAACTTGCGTCATGAAGAGAACAATCATCTCGTTTTTGGGGTCGATCCAAAACAATGTGCCTGCCGCGCCGCCCCAGAAATAGCTTTCTTCTGGCATCGGTAATTGCGATAGGCCCTGCTTTTTAATCATGCCAAAGCCCAAGCCAAACCCAATGCCATCGTTAGGCATGGTGCTGGTATAGCGCACCCGCGCGCGGCTTTTGCCGATATGGTCTTGGCGCATCATTTTGATGGTATTCGGGGCCAAAAGGCGCTGGCCATCCAGCTCGCCATCGTTCAGCAACATGCGGGCGAAACGCAAATAATCTGCCGTCGTGGACAACAGTCCGGCGCCGCCGCTTTCGAATTTTGCATCGGGAAAATAATTTGTCAGAACGCTTTTATGCGCTGACTCTAAGCCGGGGCCTGTTTGGCTGGGCGCGCATGCCTTTTCTGACGAATTGTTCCGGTACGCCTTTTTGCGAATAGAGCGTGGCTTGGCGGTCGGCCTTGGCAGGGTCGAAATGAAAGCTCGTGTCGACCATGGCGAGGGGGCCAAAAATTCTCTCCTGCAAAAACGTAGAAAAACGTTGTCCCGAAACCACTTCCACCAAACGCCCCAAAACATCTGTGGAGAGCGAATAATGCCAATACTCGCCAGGGTCGAACTTCAACGGCATTTTGCCGAGTTGTGTAACGAAGCCTTTTAGGTCGGTGTGAATGGTCGCGCCCAAACCCTGTCGGCGGTATAGCGCGCCCAGCGGCGAGGCGTCGAACGCACCATAGGTGAAACCGGCTTGATGGGTGAGCACATCATGGATGGTCGGCTGGCGTTTGGCGGCGCGTGTGGGCAGACGGTTTTTCGTTTGCGTCTTTTTATTGGGCGCATAGACCCGCAAATTAGCTAGCTCTGGAATATATTTGGCAATCGGCTCGTGCAGTAGAAATTTGCCTTCTTCCAACAACATCATCACCGCAACGGAAGTGACGGGTTTGGTCATTGAGTAGATATGAAAAATCGTATCATTCTGCATTGGCGCCTTGCGCGCAAAATCGCGATAGCCCCAATTGCGTTCATAGACAAGGCGGTCGTTTTGATAAATCAGAGCGCGAGCGCGGGCAACTTGCTCGGCCTCAATGGCTTTTTGGTAGTGCGCGTCGATGCGTGCCAGTCGAGATTGATCAAAGGCCAAATCACCGGTCGTAGAGAAAAACCCCAGACCCGCGATCGCGCCACCCAAGATAAGCACCAAGCTTAAAGCACGAATATAAGTTTTCATTGCACTCTCCCTTTTTAAGAAAAGCCTAGCGAAAACTCGGATGAAAAGAAAGCGTCGGCTTATTTGCCTTCGAAGTCAGCCTCGCGTTTTTCGTTAAAGGCGGTGACGCCCTCGACGAAATCGCGCGACCAGCCCGCTTTTTGCTGCGCCCAGCGTTCGTTGTTGAGCTGCTCTTCGTAAGTTGCATCCACGCTATCCCACAAGAGATTGCGGATGAGCCCCAAAGACATCGGCCCTTTGGCCAGTTCTTCGGCCAGCGCGCGGGCTGTGTCGAGGAGCGCATCATCTTCGACAACGCGGTTGATCAGGCCCCATTCCAGCGCTTTTTTAGCTGGCAGGCGTTCGCCCATGAGAGCCAATTCTTTGGTCCGAGCCAAGCCGATGAGACGCGGCAAAATATAGGTCGAGCCGCCATCTGGCACCAAGCCAATGCGGCGGAAAGCTTGCAAGAAGAAAGCCGATTTATTGGCCACAACCATATCGCCCATGAGCGCGAAGCTCATGCCAACGCCGGCGCAAGGGCCGTTGACGGCAGAGACAATTGGGCAAGGCATGTTGCGCAGTTGGCGCAGCAGCGGATGATAGACGCGCTCTAGTCCAGCGCCCGCATCGTTTTTCGAACCGCTTGAGCTGTCGCTTTCCTCGCCGCCGTCCATGCGCGCCACATTGGCACCTGCACAAAAGCCACGTCCTGCCCCGGTTAAAATCACGCACCGAATGCCGCTGTCTGGGCTGGCCGCCGCCGTCAGGGCAATGTCGAGACTGGCGAGCATTTTCGGGCTCATGGCGTTTAGCGCATCGGGGTCGTTAAAGGTGATGGTGGCAATCGTGCCTTCGACTTCATATTTGATCAGATCAAGTTGCATGAGATTTTTCCTATTTAGATTTCTGTTGGGTTTCGCGAGCCGCTTGCATTTGAGCGGTTTCGACGTCGCGGAAATTCGGTTTGCGTTTTTTCATAAAGGCGCGCGCGCCTTCTAAAAATACCGGCTGGTCACAAAAGTGGCCTTGCTGATCGCGCTCATAATCGAGCTGCTCATCATAGGTGTTGGTCATCGCCACGTCATGCGCGCGCGAGGTGGCTTTAATGCCGGTAATGGCGCCTGCGGCCATGCGTTCGGCCAGCTGCATGGCGGTGTCCATCAGCGCATCGTCTTCGACGCATTGCCAAACCAAGCCCCAGTCTTCGGCCTTTTCCGCTGGTAGGCTGTCGCCCAAAAGGGCCATGCCATTGGCCCGCGTGCGGCCGATTAATTGTGGCACCAACCAAGAGGCACCGACATCTGGAATAATGCCAAGCTGCGGCGCAAACACCAATTTGAAGGAAGCGCTTTTCGCGGCAATTACCAAGTCTCCGCTCAGCGCCACGCCGACGCCGGCCCCTGCGGCCACGCCATTGACGGCGCAAACGACGGGTTTATCGCAATCGTGAATCGCGCGGCCCATGACGTTGAAACCAATGTCCATATTGTGCCAGGTCATCTCGCCGTGGGTTTTGCCTTCCAAACGGGGGAAGTCGCCACCGCTTAAATCGGCGCCCGCGCAAAAGCCGCGGCCCTTACCGGTCAAGATGATGCAGCGTATGTCATCATTGTGATTGGCTTGTTCGAAAACCTCAATGACCGCCATAACCAACGGATAGTTGAGGCTGTTGAGGCTATCTGGACGATTCATATAGACGCTGAGGACGCCTGTATCGCTGAGGTGGGTCTCGATGGTATCTGACATTTGGTTCTCCTTGATTTGGGGGGAGTTTAATCACAAAAGGGCTATTGGCAAGCGTCGGTTAATCTGGTTAACTTTTTTCAGTTCAAACCATGAGGGAGATAATCATGAGTGCTGCAGAAAAAATGCCGGTATTGCCGGAGACACCCGAACAAGAAATTCGCGATCTAATCGCAGCCCAAAAGAAAGCGCACATTGCTGAAGGCCCGATGTCGGCTGAGCGTCGTATCGATCTCATCGACCGCACGATTGCGCTTCTCGTCGAGAATGGCGACCGCATGGTCGACGCGCTGATGGCCGATTTCGGCAGCCGTAGCCCAGAAGGCACGCTGGCCACCGACGTTGGCGGCACTTTGGGCTCCCTAAAATATGCCAAGAAAAATCTGCGCAAATGGATGAAAGCTTCCAAGCGTCATTCCATGTTCCCGCTCGGCCTTTTGGGCGCCAGCACCCGCGTGGAATATCAGCCAATCGGCTGTGTCGGCAATGTTGTGCCGTGGAATTTCCCGTTCAACCTTTGCTTCAGCCCAATGGGGTCGATTTTCGCGGCCGGTAACCGGACGATTATTAAGCCATCCGAATATACCGTGCATAGCGCCTTGCTGACCAAAGAGCTTTGCGAGAAATATTTCGACCCGACTGAAGTGGCTGTGGTTCTAGGCGGCCCAGAAACTGGCGCAACTTTCTCGCGCATGCCGTTTGACCATTTGCTGTTCACTGGCGCGACAGGCATTGCCAGCCACATTATGCGTGGCGCGGCCGAAAACCTAGTGCCCGTAACCCTCGAGCTGGGTGGCAAGTCGCCGGTTATCGTTTCCGATACGGCAGACATGAAAAAAGCCGCCGCGCGCGTGATGACAGGCAAAACGCTGAACGCAGGCCAAATTTGCTTGGCGCCCGATTACGTGATGGTGCCAGAAGGCAAAGTCGATGATTTTGTAGCTGAAGCCACGGCCTCGGTTACCAGCATGTTCCCGACTTTGAAAGACAATGAGGATTACACCTCGGTTGTGAACCAACGTCACTATGACCGTCTGCAAAGCTATTTGGACGATGCCCGTGAGAAGGGTGCCAAGATTGTCGAAATCAATCCAGGCAATGAAGATTTCTCGCAGCAAGAGCACCGTAAAATTCCGCCAACGATTGTTGTCAATCCAACGGAAGACATGAAGGTGATGCAGGAAGAAATCTTTGGCCCAATTTTGCCCATTAAATCTTACAAAGCCGTCGACGATGCCATTGGCTATGTCAACGACCATGACCGTCCTTTGGGTCTGTATTATTTCGGCGATGACCGCACGGAAGAAAACCGTGTCATCAATTCCACCACATCGGGCGGCGTATCGGTAAATGACGTGATTACCCACATCATGCAAGACGATGCGCCTTTCGGCGGCGTTGGCCCTTCGGGCACAGGCGCGTATCATGGTAAGGAAGGCTTTGTGAACTTTAGCCATGCCAAAACCATTTTCCGCCAAACGCCATTTGAATTTGCAGCCGGTGCGTTGCGCCCGCCTTATGGTGAGAAAACCCGTAAAATGTTGGCTGGCATTATTAAGAAGTAAGCCAGCTTCGACAAAAGACCCGCATGCGATATTATGTTGCATGCGGGTTTTTTTTGTTCTGCTTTTTGAAAACTGTGAGACACTGACGTATGGAAAAAATTGCAAAATTCAACGCCGAAGACCCGTTCCTGCTCGACGAGCAGCTAACGCCAGAAGAACGCATGATATCTGACAGCGCCGCCGCCTATGCGCGCGAAAAGCTGCTGCCTCGGGTCAATGATGCCTTTCTCCATGAAACGGTTATGCCAGAGATTTTCGCCGAAATGGGCGAGCAGGGTCTTTTGGGCGTCACCATATCGCCAGAGCTTGGCGGGGCGGGCGCTTCCTACGTTTCTTATGGGTTGGTGTCGCGCGCGGTAGAAGCCGTCGATAGCGGCTATCGCTCAATGATGTCTGTACAGTCGTCTTTGGTGATGCACCCAATCAATACGTTCGGCTCGCAAGCCCAAAAAGAAAAATATCTGCCTAAATTAGCCAGCGGCGAGTGGATTGGTTGCTTCGGCCTGACCGAGCCCGACGCAGGTTCCGACCCGGCTGGCATGCGCACCAACGCCAAGCCCGTCGATGGCGGATTTTTGATGAATGGCTCCAAAACTTGGATTTCTAACGCGCCGATTGCCGATGTTTTCGTCGTTTGGGCGAAGTCGGCCGCGCATGACGGCAAGATTAAAGGCTTCGTTCTCGAGAAAGGCATGGCCGGATTAAGCGCGCCAAAAATCGAAGGCAAATTGTCTTTGCGCGCCTCCGTGACTGGCATGATTATGATGGAAGACGTCTTCGTGCCCGAAGAAAACATGTTGCCAGATGTAGAAGGCCTCAAAGGCCCGTTTTCGTGTTTGAACCGCGCGCGCTACGGCATTAGCTGGGGTGCCATGGGCGCCGCAGAGTTTTGCTTCTCGGCCGCCCGCGACTATGGTCTCGAGCGTCATCAGTTTAACAAACCCTTGGCTGCCAATCAGCTATATCAAAAGAAGCTAGCCGATATGCAAACAGAAATTGCGCTGGGGTATCAAGCCAGCCTGCGCGTCGGGCGTTTGATGGACGAGGGCCGCTTTGCACCGGAAATGGTGTCGATTGTCAAACGCAATAATGTCGGCAAAGCCCTCGACATAGCGCGCCAAGCGCGCGACATGCACGGCGGCAATGGCATTGCGGGTGAGTATCACGTGATGCGCCATCTGATAAATCTGGAAACCGTCAATACCTATGAAGGCACGCATGATGTGCATGCGCTGATTTTGGGTCGGGCGATTACCGGCATTGCCGCGTTTTAAATCTGCGCTTTTTGCAAATCGTCTAGCATCGTGTTCCAAGCTTCCGCGTGGGCTGGGGTGAACGCGTCTGCCAGAGCCTCGGCGATGACATCTCGGGTAATCTCAAAGAACGTATGAAAAGCGCCTTCTACGCCATAGGTGATATGGCTCATTTGCGCGCCGACCACGCGATTCGCGGCCGCATTGCGATCCGCCAAATAGGTGCTGATAATCTCCAAAGTGGTGCGCATCATATTGCGCCGCAAGCCTTCATCTGTATCGAGCAAAAACAGCCCCTCATAGGTGCTGTCCATGGCATAAAGCTTGGCATAAACCGCGTCATAGGGGTCGCCATAGTGGCTTGCGTAGAGGGTGAGGGTTTGTTCGATTAGCCTTGTCATGGCGCAAGTTTATCGCAGCGCTTTCCGGCTGTGCAATATATTTGTTAGAACCATTCTAAGTTCCTTGACGCTCGCCTGGGGAAGATCTATATCCAACCCTCAGTCTTTTGAAGGGCGTGATTCACTTTAACCAAGGAAAAAACATGATTGGTACTAAAATCCCACAAGTAACGTTTCAAACCCGCGTGCGCGACGAAAGCATCGGTGGCGACAACCCATTCCGCTGGCAGGAAATGACCACTAGCGATTATTTTGCAGGCAAACGCGTTGTCATATTTTCGCTGCCTGGCGCCTTCACGCCGACCTGCTCGACGTTCCAACTGCCAGATTTCGAAAAACTTTTCCCAGATTTCCAAGCCGCTGGCATTGATGCGATTTATTGCATCTCGGTCAATGACGCTTTCGTCATGAACGCTTGGGGCAAATCTCAGGGCGTTGAAAACGTAGGTCTCATCCCAGATGGTTCGGGCACATTAACCCGTCAAATGGGCATGCTGGTCGACAAAGACAATCTTGGTTTTGGCATGCGTAGCTGGCGTTATGGCGCGGTCGTGAACGACGGCGTTGTAGAAAGCTGGCACGAAGAGCCAGGCTTTGAAGATAATTGCGGTAGCGACCCTTACGGCGAAAGCTCCCCGCAAACCATTCTCAAAGCGATTTCCTAATTTAAACTTCCGTTTAAATTTGAAAAAATAATAAGCCGGCTATCGCTTTCGCGGGGGCCGGTTTATTGCATCCAGCTCTTGGGTTTTATGGTTTCATCGGTCAGCGCATCGCGATCGATTGTGGCTTCGCCTTTGGCTGATTTTTCGATGAGGATGCGCCCCGCCATAAACTCAGCCGGACGGTTGACGGCGGTGACGCCAGTCAATTGATCGCCCGTGAAATAAAACCACGCGAAACTATTGCTCGTGTCATCGCCGCGCAAAACCTTGTGGTCAATCTGCGTCGGCACGCCTGCGATTTGCAGTTTCACATCATATTGATCCGACCAAAACCATGGCACTTGATGGTACGGCTTGGGCGCGCCGCAAATGGCCGAGGCCACGGCTTTGCCTTGCTCAATGGCATTGGGCACGCTTTCTAGGCGCAAGGTGCGGCCCAACACATTATTGGGATGCTGGGTGCAATCGCCGGCGGCGTAAATATGCGTGTCCGAGGTTTGGCCCAGCTCATTGACCACAATGCCATTGTCCAAACTCAGACCGGCGGCTTGCGCCAATTCGATATTGGGCAGAATGCCGATGCCGGTAATCACAATATCGGCGTCAATTACCGTGCCATCGGCCATTTGTATGCCGCTCACATTGGCCTCGCCGACGAAGCCTTCGATGTTGGATTGGGTGATAATGGTAACGTTTCGGGCCTTGTGAATGCGGTCGTAAAAGGCCGAGATTTCAGGCTCGGCAACGCGCGCCAGCAAACGCGGTGCGGCTTCTAACACATGCACCTGCAGTCCCATATCGGCAGCCACAGCCGCAGCTTCTAAGCCTATGTAGCCGCCGCCGATGACCACGAGCTTTTTGCCCGCAATGAAATGCGGCTGCATGGCATCAATATCGGCCATGCCGCGTAAATCAAAAATATTGCCCAAATCTCGACCGGGTAAATCTAGGCGGCGAGGGCGACTGCCAGTGGCGATGATCAGGTCTTCATAGGCCAAGCTCTCGCCACTCTCGAGCGCTACGGTTTTGGCGCCAGCATCAAGGCTGGCCACGCGGGTGTCGAGCTTTAGGGTGACGTTGTTTTCGGTGAAAAAAGTCTCTGGCTTGAGGAACAAGCGGTCGCGTTCCATTTTGCCAGATAAATAGGCTTTGGAAAGCGGCGGGCGTTGATAGGGCAAATAGGCTTCATCGCCAATTAAGGTAATGGCTTGCGTGTAGCCAGATTGGCGCAAGCTCACAATGCTTTGAAGGCCAGCTTGGCCGGCTCCGATGATAATAACGCTCATGTGTCTCTCGATTATTTGGCAAATTTCACTGCCATTTTATAACAGCAATTGCGATTGACCGCCTAGAAGTTTAACGCCAAACTCTTTTGCAAATGAAGGTATTGGGAGAGATGAACATGACGGATTTTTCGAGATTTAAACTGAACGCGCTAACCCCCGCCATCGGCGCGGAACTATTGGATTGCGACCTCACGAAAATAGACGCGACTTTGGTCGAACAAGTGCGCGCCGCGTTGTTGCAACACCGCGTGGTTTTCTTTCGTGACCAAGAGCTGACACGCGAGCAGCATATTGAATTTGCCGCCCAATTTGGCGAATTGGAAATTCATCCCGCAACGCCCAAAGACCAAGCCGACCCAGAGGTTTTGCGCATTGCCCATGGGGCCAAGTCGCGCGGCGCAGAAAACATGTGGCACTCAGACGTAACTTGGCGCGAGGCGCCGTCTTTGGGCTCGATTTTGCGCGCCATTGAATTGCCAAAAGTCGGCGGCGACACTTTGTTCACCAATATGGTGATGGCCTATGACCGCTTGTCGGATGAGATGAAAGAAAAAATTGAAACGCTGTCTGCCTCGCATGATATCGCGCGCGTGTTCGCCAAACGCTTGGGCAAAGCGCCGGAAGATTTGCACGATAAGTTTCCGCCGATGGTGCATCCCGTGGTGCGCACGCATCCGGAAACCAACGAGCGTTTGATTTATGTGAACGGTGCCTTCACCGATCATATTGTGGATATGGACCCAGAGGAAAGCCGCCAGCTTTTGGACACGCTTTACAAGACGGCTTGGAATCCAGAGCTGCAATGCCGCTTCCGTTGGCGCGAAGGCTCTATGGCTTTTTGGGACAATCGCTCGTGCCAGCATTTTGCGGCCTCCGATTATTTCCCCGATGTGCGCGTGATGGAGCGCGTGACCATTGCGGGCGACCGGCCTTATTTCGACGCTGCCGCCTAGGAGGTTTTGCCATGTCTGATTTGATTTTGCATCAATACACGATGTCGCCTTTTTCGATTAAAGTGATTAAAATTTTGGCGCACAAAGGCTTGGCTTGGCACGGTGTGGCGCAGCCCGTGATTGCCCCTAAGCCCGATTTAACGCCGCTCACAGGCGGCTATCGGCGCATTCCTGTTTTGCAAATTGGCGCGCATATCTATTGCGATACCACTTTAATTTTGCGCCAAATTGAACACCTGCACCCCAGCCCGCCTTGCACGCCCGCCGCGCAGCAGGGGGCGGCCGATATGATTGCCGATTGGGCCGACCATCGCATGTTCGCCCACGCGGCCATGCCCACGGTGTTTGAAGCGCTCGACGCTTTGCCGGAGAAATTTCTTGAAGACCGGGCCGCTATGCAGCCTGCCAATGCGGGGGCGGGCGCGCCGGTCGAGCATTCCATCGCGCAATTTCAGCAAGATTGTTTGCTGCTCGAGCGTCAGCTTGCGGCCACCCCGTTTTTGCTCGGCGATAATTTCACCCTTGCCGATGCGGCCGCCTATCACGTGGTTAACTTCACGAGGGCTGCGCCGAGTCTAGTGAAAATCAACTCGAGCTTGCCAAGGCTGTCGGCTTGGTTGCAGCGCATTGACGATATGGGCGAGGGCGAACGCGCCGATATTTCGCCGCGCCAAGCGCTCGACATCGCGCGCGAGGCAAGCCCCGACGAAACCCCGCCTGTGGATGCGATTGCGGATGCCGCCTTGCCCAATGGCGCCAAGGTGCGCATCCAGCCAGATGACTATGGCCAAGAAGTGACGAAAGGCGAGATTGTCTGGACAACCGCCGATGAGTTGGCCGTGAAACGCCACGATGAAACCGTCGGCGACGTGATGGTGCATTACCCACGGGCTGGTTATTTAATAACGCTGGAAACCGCCTCATGAGCGAGCCACGCCTAGCCAATAAACGGGTTTTGGTCACCCAAGCCGATGACTATATGGGCCCGATTACGTGCGAAGTGTTTGCCGAGCAGGGCGCCGAGGTCATTGCTGACACCTCCGATTTGACCGATCCCGCTCGCGCCGCTGCCTTGATTGCAGAGACGGGCGAGATTGATGTTTTGGTGGCCAATTTGGCCGCCTCCGCCAATTTGGGCGTGGCCGCTGCCGAGATGTCAGACGACATGTGGGAAAGCATGTTTGATGTCATGGTGCATCCTTTACATCGGCTCACCAAAGCGGTCTTGCCACAAATGATGGCCCGCAAAGCTGGTAAAATTCTCGTCTACGGCAGCGCCACGGGCGTGAAAGGCATGGCAGGCGTCAGTGCCTATGGCGCCGCTCGCCACGCGCAAGTAGGCTATGTGCGTGCCACAGGCGCTGAAATTGCGCCGCATAATATTCAGATGAATTTAATCGCGCAAAACTTCGTCGAGAACCCAATTTACTTTCCGCCGGCTTTTACCGAGACGCAAGCGTTCCAGGAATTACTTAAAAATGTGCCAGCGGGGCGTTTGGCGACAGCGCGCGAAGACGCGATGTTTGCTGTCTTCATGGCATCGAATGAAAGTGATTTCTTTGTCGGCCAAGCCATTCCGTTCAGCGGCGGCTGGGCGCAATAGCTTTAGTGGCGATGATTGGCCGGATTGGTCTGCTCGAGATAGAGATAGAAATCGGAGTTGGTGATGAAGATATATCCCACGCCTAGCATCGCCAAGCTTATCAAAGTAAGGCTGGTGTAAAGGGCGATGGCCTTCAGGCGAGCGGGCGCCAAGAGAGAGCGAAATTTCGACATATCTTTCAACATAGCTTATGTAAAGCAAGTCTGCGGTAAGAGGCAAGGTGCCTGCTGGATTGCTGAGCTTGGGTCTGCTAAACACAAAAGAACATAATAACAAGAGAAAGCTCGTACCATGGATATGACTTCAATTACCTTAAGCGCAATGCCTGCTGACATTGTTACTTCGGGCGGGCAAGGCTTGGCGTTGGCCTATGAAATTTACCACGGCCCGTTTGACGATTTGCTATTAGTGTCCTCGCGCTATGGCTTAACCCATGCGCTGTTTGCGGGCGAGGCAGAAGCCTTGGTGCGCCTGCGCAAAGACTATCCAAAAGCCGATATCACCCGCGAGAGCACGGCGCATCACCGTGCGGCTTTGAGCTATTTCAAAACCGGCACACAAGCGGCACCCTTGCCTTTGGCGCTGAAAGGCACCGCGTTTCAATTGCAAGTCTGGCAGGCGTTGCTGGCGGTGCCAATGGGGCAGACGGCCAGCTATAAGCAGATTTGTGCCTCTATAGAAAACCCAAAGGCCAGCCGCGCGGTGGGCAGCGCGGTGGGGCGAAACCCGGTTTCGTTTTACGTGCCGTGCCATCGCATCCTCGCCCATAATGGTGGCCTTGGCGGCTACTATTGGGGGCTAGATAAAAAGCGCGAACTGTTACGCTGGGAAGGCGTCTCGGCCTAGCGCGCGAGCGGCAACCACAAGCGGGTATGCGGCGCGGCCAAAACCGCCTCTCTCGTCAGCGCAACGGGGCGAAATTTTTCCGCTGCGAAAAGCGGTGCTTGGTCGTCATAATGCACCGATTTGGGGCGCGTGCTGGCGGCGCCAAAATTATGCACCGTGCCAGCCGATTGCTTGCCATTTTTGTCCCAGCTCGTATAGACCACCAGCCCATCGCCGGCCACGGCCTTTAATTGGCCGCGCGCGTTGGCCAGCCCATAAATGGCGCGCAAGACATCTGGCCCGCCGCCCAAAGCGATATTCGTATCGCCCCGAATAAGCCGATTGCGCTGCGACCAAAGCGGGTCAAGCCGATTAAAATGCGTCAGCAGCTCGTCCAAGCAAGCGTCATAGACGGGCGCGATATCGGGGGCAGGCTTTTGCTTTTGTTCGGCCTTCCATTCCGCCGACAAAAGACAAACCCCCAGCGCGGCGGCGCGATTGTCCAGCGCGGTTTCGCCGTTCCAGCTGGCCAATAGTTTTTGTCCCTCGGCATGGCGGCTGTCGGCGGCAAATTTCAGGTTTTGAATTTGGCCGACATAGCGCATGGCGCGCGATTGCGGCGCGTAAGCCTTGTCCCATTTGATGGCCAGAAAATCGGCCTCGCTCAAACGGCGTTTGGCGGCAAACATATCGAGGCCGCGGTCGGCGCGATTGGTCATGCGGGTTTGCAAGCCCAGCTCAGGCGGATAATCCGCGCGGTTCAAATTATCGCGCGCCGCTGTAACGTTGAACGGCGTTTGATTGGTCGATAGCAAATAGCCCGAAGATGGATTGGTCAGCTGCGGCATGGCGGCAAAGCTGATTTGCTTTTGCCAAATCAAATCGGAGCGATCGCCGGGTAAATATTTCTGCCAATCCCACCCCGAGGCGCGCTCGGGCGAGCGGTTGTTGTGCAAGAAAAACACATTGCCGCCCTTGTCGGCATAAACATAATTGAACGAAACAATCGCCTGCATGGCCATGGCTTTTTTAAATTCGGCGAGGTTACGCGCTTTGTTCATCGCCATCCATTGCATCGGTTGGCGCATTTCTTGATGGCCCGCAAAACGCACGGCATAGGTGCCATGGCTCGTCTCAAGGGCGGGCCCGTGCTGGCTGGCCAAGAGGGTGCGCGGGATGGGCAGATAAAAATTGCCGAAAAGTTTAAGCTTCAGCCAAGCGCGGCGGGTTTCAAACGCGACGCTTTTGCCATCCAGCAGATAGCCATTTTCGGTCGGGGTTAATTTATAGACGTCGACTAAATCGGGTTTATTCACCGTCACGCCCCAGCCGATATCGGGGTTAAAGCCTTTGGCGATAAACGGCATGCCGGGAAAAATGCCGCCATGCATGTCCCAGCCTTCTTGGCTTTTCACATGCGCCTCATACCAAGCCACGGGGCCGTTCAGGGGTTGGTGCGAGTTAATGATGATGCGGGTGCTGCCATCGCTCGACTTTTTGGCGTTCATGGCAAAAGCATTGGAGCCGACAGGCAGGCCAGCCGCGCCGATGTGGCGAGACAGCGCATTGTCTGGCGCAAGTGCCAATTCGCGTTGCGGGCTATCGGCGAACAGCTCGCCAATATGGCTTTCAAAACCATAGAAGAGAAGGTGCTGTAGCAAGAAGCCAACCGCGAGGTCTTTACCGCTCATGGGAAATAATTTCGGGTCGGCCTCAAACGGATGCTGCGCCGCATAGTAATTCATGCCATCGGCATAGGCCTGCAAATGGGCGCGGATTTCTGGTGTCAGCACTTGTTCGTAATTGGCTTCCACGAAACTGCGCACATCGAGCCATTGCACCAGATAGTCGATGGGCAGGCCGTCCATGCCAAGCGAGCGACCCAATTGGCCACGGTAAAACGGCACCAGAGATTGCATGGTTTCGAAATCATCTTCGGCTTGGGCATAGGCCAGCCCGAAAGCGACATCGGCATCGCGCGCGCCATAAATATGCGGCACGCCGAAGGCATCGCGGACGACCTCGACTTTATAGGTTTGGGCTTGCTCGATGGCGGCTTGTGGCTGCCAAGCGGCGCTGCGCCAAGCTTCGATGGCCAGATTTGCCATAACCAAAAGCGGCACGACGGCCAGAGTTGTTATCCAAGTTTTCCGAATAAGTTTGCGCATAACCGCTTCTCCCCAAGTAAGCGAAATTAGATTTAGCACATTGGGGCAGAGCGTTGAAGGACCCTTGCGCGCGGCATTTAGCGGGCGAACCGAATTTTCAGTAGGGAGATTGCGCAACTCTGCTATAAGCCGCCTATGAGTGATGTTCAAAGTGACGAAAAATTTGATGTAATTATTATAGGCGCGGGCGCCGCAGGGCTGATGGCCGCCATTGAGGCGGGCAAACGCGGCCGCAGCGTGTGGCTGGTCGACCATGCCACGAAGATTGCCGAGAAAATTCGCATCTCGGGCGGCGGGCGGTGTAATTTCACCAATACGCGCACCAAGCCAGAGAATTATCTGTCGAGCAATCCGCATTTTTGCAAATCTGCGCTGAAGCAATACACCCAGCACGATTTCATATCTTGGGTGGAAAGCCACAATATTGCGTTCCACGAAAAAGCGCTGGGGCAGTTGTTTTGCGACCATAGCGCGCAAGATATTATCGACATGCTGCTGTCGGAGGCCGCCTCGGCGGGCGTGCAATTGGACATGCAAACCGATATTGTGTCCGTAGCTCGAGCTGGCGAGGGGCACGGGTTTGAGGTCATCACACAATCGCAAAACGAGGGGGATGCGCCGCTAACCACCTTGTGCGAGTCGCTGGTGATTGCGGCGGGGGGATTATCTATCCCTAAAATTGGCGCGACGAAATTCGGCTATGACGTGGCGCGCCAATTCGGCCTAGACATCGTCGAGACCCGCGCCGCCTTGGTGCCGCTAACCTTTCAGGCCGATTTGCTCGACCGCTGCAAAGCGATGTCTGGCCTCGCGGTCGATGCGGTGGTGAGTTGCCAGAAGGCAGATTTTAAAGAAGCCATGCTGTTCACCCATCGCGGCCTGTCGGGGCCATCGATTTTGCAAGTCTCGTCTTATTGGCGCGAGGGGCTGACGATTAAAGTTGATTTGGCGCCCGACGTCGATGTGACGGCGCATCTTTTGGCGCGCAAAAACGAAGGCGTGAAATTAGATGTCGCCAGCGTGTTGAACGAAGTCTTGCCTAAGAAATTGGCGCAAGACATGTGCCAAAGCCAAAACTTAGCGGGTCGATTGGCCGAGGCCAATAACGCCAAACTAGCGCAACTCGGCGCCGCCGTGAACGATTGGGAGCTTATGCCCGCCGGCTCGGAAGGCTATCGTACGGCAGAAGTTACACTCGGCGGCGTGGACACCGAGGCTTTGTCGTCGAAAACCATGCAAGCTAAAGACCACGAAGGGCTTTATTTCATCGGCGAAGTGGTCGATGTGACGGGGCATTTGGGCGGTTATAATTTCCAATGGGCGTGGTCGTCGGGCTATGTCGCGGGACAAAACGTCTAGCCGAGCCTCGCAAAACGCGCTACCACGCTCGAACCTTGAACCAGACCTCCAGTGAAAAGTGAATTGACCTAATGTCCTCCGCCATTTCCAAAGTACAAAACTACATTCTCGGCGTGCCGTTAAACCAGCCGCCGCAAGGGCTGACCATCGCGCAAGTGCGGATGGACATTCTGGCGGGTCTGACCGTCGCTTTGGCGCTTGTGCCAGAGGCGGTGGCTTTTGCTTTCGTGGCGGGCGTTGACCCCTTGGTGGGGCTTTATGCGGCTTTCATCGTCGGGCTGATAACGGCCACGATTGGCGGGCGCCCGGGCATGATTTCGGGCGCCACCGGCGCGCTGGCCGTGGTCATGGTGGCTTTGGTGGCGCAACATGGCGTGGAGTATTTATTTGCCACCGTGGTGTTGATGGGTATTTTGCAGTTAATCGCAGGCGCTTTGCGTTGGGGTAAATTTATCCGCATGGTGCCGCATCCGGTGATGTTGGGATTTGTTAACGGGCTGGCCATTGTTATCGGTCTGGCGCAATTGGAGCAGTTCAAAACCACCAATGACATGGGCGTCACCGAATGGATTGGCGGCTTCGAATTGCTGGCGACAGGCGGGCTGGTGGTCGCCACGATGGCGCTGATTTGGGTCACGCCGAAACTCACCAAAATCATTCCCGCGCCATTGGCGGCCATCGGCTTGGTTACGGCCTTGGTGTTGGGCTTTGATATCCAAGTGCCGCGCGTCGGCGATTTGGCCAGCCTATCGGGCGGCCTGCCGAGTTTTGCCATTCCCATGGTGCCGTTCACGCTAGAAACCTGTGCGATTATTTTTCCCTATGCGGTTATTCTGGCGGCCATTGGGCTGATTGAAAGCCTGCTGACGCTCAACCTCGTGGGCGAGATTACCGAACAACGCGGCGGTGCGTCTCAAGAATGCATGGCGCAAGGCGCGGCCAATTTAGCCACCGGATTTTTCGGCGGCATGGGCGGCTGCGCGATGATTGGCCAGTCGATGATCAATGTAAATTCGGGCGGTCGAACCCGCATAGGCGGACTGGCGGCGGCTCTATTTCTCTTGGTGTTCATTTTGTTTGCCTCGGGTCTCATCGAGCAAATCCCCATCGCGGCTTTGGTTGGCGTCATGTTTATGGTGGTCATTGGCACTTTCGCGTGGAACTCGCTGAAGACGCTTTTCAAAGTGCCGCGCGCTGATGCTTTGGTGATTATCGTCGTGACGATTGTCACCGTGGCCGAAGATTTGGCGATTGCCGTTGTGGTGGGCGTCATCATGTCGGCGCTGGTTTATGCATGGAATGCGGCCAAACGCATTCATGCCTCCAAGCGCCCGTCTGCGCGCGAGAAGGGCGCCATTGTTTATGACATCCAAGGGCCGCTGTTCTTCGGCTCAGTAACGGGCTTTCGTCAATTGTTCGACATGGCCGACGACCCCGACACGGTCATTATCGATTTCTCCGACTCGCGCGTGGTCGACCAATCGGCCTTGCAGGCGATTGAAGATGTGGCGGATAAATATGCTGACTTGGGTAAACGCGTCATGTTGCGCCACCTCTCGCCCGATTGCCATCGCTTGCTCACCAAAGCGGGTCAGCTGATGATCGATAGCGACGACGACCCAGATTATGGCATCGCGGTAGACTATGACGTCAATATCGGCGCGTTTCGCTAGGGGCGACTATGGGCGCACAGGCAAAACCGGCTATTGCGATTATCGGCACGGGGATGTCTGGTCTGGCTTGTGCGGATGGTTTGGCGCAAGATTTTGAGCTGTCTTTATTTGATAAATCGCGCGGCCTATCGGGGCGCCTATCCACGCGGCGCGCGCCGGCCCATGCTTTCGACCATGGCGCCCAATATTTTCGCGCCCAGAGCGCGCTGTTTCAGCAATGGCTTCAGCCGTTTGAAGCGGCAGGCCACGTGCAGCGTTGGACGCCACGTCATGTAACCATCGCCGCCGATGGCAGCCAAAGCCCAAGAGAAGACGCACACCCCAAATGGGTTTTCACCCCGGGTATGAGCGCCATTGGCAGGGCCTTGGTGGTGGGTCGGCCGCGGTGGAAACTATATCTCGATTGCGGGGTGGAGGGCGTGGAAGGCCAGGCGGGCGATTGGTTTTTGCGGGCTGGTGGGTCGCGGTTCGGCCCCTTCGCCCATATTGTTTTCGCTATGCCGCCCGCACAAATCAAAGCGCTTTTGCCCGTAGACACAAGCTTCTCTGCGGCTTTGGCCAAAACGCAAATGCGGGGCTGTCATACGCTGATGCTGGGCTTTGCGCCAAGCGAGGCGCCGCAGCTTGATTGGCAATGCGCACATTTTGACGATGACGTGCTGGGTTTTGCGGCGGTTAATTCTAGCAAGCCCAAGCGGAGTGACGATTTGGCTTTGGTGCTGCAAACGCAGCATGACTGGTCGCAAGCTCATATCGAAGACGACGCCGTGGACGCGACGATGAAAGCGCGCTTTGAAGCCCTGACGGGAAGCCAGATTTCGGCCTCAGGGTATGACCGCGTGCATCGCTGGCGCTATGCCTCAACCCAGACGCCCGCCGCCTCGCCAGACCAGCCCTATTTGCTAGACCACGCGCAAGGTCTCTCGGCCATCGGCGATTGGTGTTACGGCTCGAAAGTTGAACAAGCGTTTTTAAGCGGCGCGACACTGGCCACGCGTTTGCGAGCCTAGGGCGTCGAGAACCTGCTTCCTGTGTTGCTTCCAGTCGAGGGTTCAGTCTAGTTTATGGCAAGATTAGTCCGGGTAGAGGGAGGCTTCGATGCCTAATAAAGTTAAATTCGCAAGCGGCAAAGAGATGAAGAATGAGTTCATGCTCGCGCCGCTCACCAATATGCAAAGCCTTGAAGATGGCACTTTGGGCGACGATGAATATACATGGCTGACCAAACGCGCCCAAGGCGGCTTCGGCCTGACGATGACTTGCGCGGCCTTCGCGCAGACATCCGGAAAAGGCTTTAACGGGCAGCTAGGTGCCAGCGCCGACAGCCATTTGGATGGTTTGAAAAGATTGGCCGAAGGTATCCACCAGCACGACAGTTTGGCCTATACGCAAATTGTCCATGGCGGCATGCGCACGTTCAAAAAATTCACCGGACAAGAGCCCGTGTGTCCTTCAGCGAACGAAGAAACAGGCGCCCGCGCGATGACGCTTGATGAGATTAAAGCGACAGAAGCGGCTTTCGTGGAGGCGGCTTTGCTATCGCGAAAAGCCGGCTTTGACGGCATGGAAATTCACGGCGCACATGGCTATCTGCTGTGCCAGTTTTTATCGTCAGACATTAATAAGCGCGACGATGATTATGGCGGGGCGCTGGTCAATCGCACGCGCATCCTTGACAATATCATTGCAGGTGTGAAGCAATCTTGCGGTGCGGATTTTAGTTTGGCCTTGCGCCTATCGCCGACCCGCTTCGGCATTCAGCTAGACGAGATTATTAGCTATTATGAACGCTTGTGCCAAACGGGCGCCCTTGATTTTATCGATATGTCGCTTTGGGATGTGTTCGAGGAAGTGAACGAAGGCTCACATGCAGGCCAACGGCTTGTCGATGTGTTTGCCAAATTGGAGCGCGGCGATACCAAGCTGACCGTGGCCGGCAAAATTATGACGGCTAAGCATGTGCGCGATGTATTGGCGGCGGGCGTGGATTTCGTGGCCTTGGGACGCGCCGGTATTTTGCACCACGACTGGCCGCAAAAATTTGCAGCGGATGAAAATTTTGCGTCCATCGCAACGCCGGTATCAAGAGAGCATCTAACGGTAGAAGGGCTTGGCGCCAGCTTTGTCGATTATATGTCGACTTGGGCGGGCTTCGTGGAGACGGCCTAGATAGGCTTTCGGGCGTGTTTATCCGATGCAGGCTCCGAGCCTACTTTTGGGATTTGATCAGCAATCGGTTTTAGATCATTTGAATGGTTTTATGCAAAGCCAGTTTGAAAACTAGGACCTCTTTCCGGCTCGCAAATGAATGGCCCCGCAGCGATATCGTTTCACCTCCAAGAGCCTGCAAGCGGGCGGCCTTATCTGGCCAAAATTTTGTTAATCGTGCTTGGCTCGTTGGCGCGCCATCATATCGTCAAAGCAGGATTCACCAATCACTGTGCCGTCTTTGGCCAAACTTTCGGCCAGTGAATTGTCAACGGCCTTAAGTTTGAACAGCACTAGCGCCCCTTCCGGGCCACCATGTTCCATATGCACATCGCCGGGTTCTTTATGGGCATAATCCCCTGCCTTTCGGATTTTCTTCGATAAGGTTTCCCCTGTTTCCGGGTCTATATCGACGACATGCAGCTCCCCTGCCAAAACAACCGATGTGGTCTCCGCCGTGTGGCGATGAAAATGGCAATAGCTATTGGGGGCCCAGCGATACAATAAATCGACATGGCCGCCCTCGCGAAGGCTTAACAGCGCCGCTTCATAATCAATGGGGTAATCAAAGCTATCATCGCCAACAAAGCGCCGCCATTTCAGATTATCATTGTCAAGTAAGTTCACAGATGACCTCAAACGTGAAATAAATTCATAAAATTGTATTCTAAACAATTCGGCAAAGCAAGCCGCATACGATTCATTAACTTATCTATGGCGTGGTCGATGAGCAGGGGTGATATAGGCACAATAGAGCTAAATAATGGCACAGACGGGGGGAGGCCCTCTGCACTCGACCTTTCGTTGCTTTAACACAAGCCTGCAGAAAATAGGAGTCAACTCTAATAATGAGATATTTCCTACCTTTGCGCGATGCGAAATATCAACGATCACTATAATATTGTTGAAGCTTAATTTTTAGAATGCCTATCATGGATAGCGACAACAATATAGGTCGCATATTAGTATGTCACCAAGCCAACTGACGAAAACAGCAACCTTTCAGCCGATTAGTACTTTGGGTTGGAAATTTCGACAAGCCTCCGACAGGCCCATTGAATTGAGAAATAATACACCGGTATGAACGCTAAAAATCCGATGATACTGATCGCTTCGCCGAATTGGACCGTCAAGCTAAAACCCAGCCAAAAAGCCCCGACCGCAGATAAAATCAAAATGAGTAAGGTTCGTCGTGCCGAAAACCCATTATCCATAATTCTATGATGTATATGTGTTCTGTCCGGCGTCATAGGCGAACGACGGTCGGCGAGCCTGCGAATTGTAACAAGCACGATATCGGTAACTGGGATAACAATGAGCCATAGGCATAGAGATACGGGAATTTTCGGACCTTCAACGAGCCGCGAAATGTCTTGGCTTGCGGAAATGATAGTATTTGAGACTATGAGGCCGATCAGCATGGAGCCGCTGTCGCCGAGGAAAACCTTGCGACCGTTAAAAATTTGTAGATTAAACACAAGAAACCCCGCGATGGAGCCTGAAAACAAAACAGCGAAAACAGCAAAGTCAGGCGGTGTTGCACCATGAATCAGGTTGAAAGCAAGTTGAGCATGAGTCAGTGTAAGTAACGCCATGCTAGCGGCTAAGCCATCAATACCGTCAATCATATTGAAGGCATTGATAATCATCACAATGAAAAAGACTGCTATGATCGAATGTAAACTGGCAAAGTCTGGCGATCCAAATGTTTCGTTGAAAATGCCAATATTAGAAACTGCCAGGTTTTCGCCCATAACAACAATGGTGGCAGCAGCAATATGGAAAACGAGCTTTATGACCGCAGGCACAGGTTGTCGGTCGTCAACCATTCCTAGAATAACGAGCATGGTTGCCGCCATTATCCCGCCCCAGGGAGGGTTTGGAATAAAAATCAAAAGTCCTACAACCACCACAAGCCAAATTACAGGCCCCCCGATGAGAGGTATTTCACCTTTATGCTGTTTACGCGCAGACGGTTTGTCGACCAGCCCTAAGCGGGTTGCTAGGGGTATTAAGGCAATAACAAGTGCTGTTGTAAGCAACGACGCAATAACCGAAATGTAAATTAGGGAGAGCATAAATATTTCCTTACTGAGCAGCCTGATTATGTCGACCCAACATAAAATGTCTAATCAAAGTGAGGCTTGAGTTCAGCCCGTTATATAGGTCCATTTGAGTGCTGTTGTGGTACAGAAGTTTTAAGATCGCCTTTTGGCCTGGCTCATAAATAAATACCAAAAACGCGAAAACCGGTGCAATAATCAATGCGCTCAACCCGGCATCAACCATTTGCCATTCCAGATAATTTGGAATAATTCGACAAGATCGATTTCGTCATAGTGTACTTCTGTCATAAAGCCTCTCCTTACCGTATTTTGTTATATGCTAGTGAAACACTAAAATGAACGTTGATTATTGATATTTTTAATTATTGATATTTTTTGGCTTTTTTGGATACGCCGAGGCGCGGGATATTAAGTGATTACAAATAATCCGAACGCTGCATAGCCGATGAGTGAGAAGTAAATGTACATGATATCTCCATATTATATAGGAGATACCTTTCTATCGAATAGAAAGTTTTTGCAAGTTAATTATGGTATATATCTATTTAGTAGGCACACAAATTTGTTAAGCGTTTTGTTGTTATGAGTTTTGGCTCTTTCATTTAATGCGGATAAAGTTATCAAAAAAAGCGTTTGTAAATGAGTAAGTTAGGCACTTATGCGGAACTTAGTGCAGTGTTGCATGCGATGAAAGAAGATATTGACTTAGGTAACGATACCTCTGCTGAAAAAAATATACTTTCAGCTGTTGCTCAATTGCAAAATAACGAGCCCTGAGGCATGTTTGTGCAATCGAGCGAAATTAAAATGCATCCACTTTGCGCTCAAATGCCTAATCCTAGCTTCTTTAGAGCTTTGAAAGAGCTTCTGGATGATGGCGCTATCAGCCTTCCGATGAATCGGAAAAAAGGGCTTTACCGACTAGGGGCCTAAAGTGACTTAATTCTTGAGTGTCAATTTTTGACACTGACCTGTTCAAGCAAAAACGTTAAGTATGTTCATATGATTAAAATAATAAATCGTTATCGTTTTAGTAAAGAAGTTTTTACAATAGTTTTCTCAAGCTATTGTATCTGCTTTTTGTTTGTAGAATTATTGATTTCACCTCTTCAATTATTAGCTGGCTTGCCGCAAACGAGCTACGCATCTCTTATGTACCTGCCTCATGGTATCCGGGTTCTATCTGTATGGCTTTATAGAGAGAAGGCGGTTATCCCACTATTTTTTTCGCATTTATTTATTTATGTCGTGTTCTGGCTTGAGGGGCTCACTGTCGCCGAAAATATAGCCATGGTCCTTGTAGGTACCCTTTGTGCGCCCTGGGCGTTTCTTTTCGTTGGCTGGATTGGCTTTGATGTATCGGTAAGAAATTCAAAAATCATGCATTGGCGTTCGATTTTATTAGTTGGTTTCCTTGCCTCAATTATCAACTCGCTTGGTAACTCATTTATTTTATCGCCACATATCGAACCATCCTTGCATCTACTCACAGCATCTACATATTTAATCGGCGATACTTTGGGTGTGTTCATTCTGCTCCTTATTTTATTATTTGGTTTCCGCCTGGCGCGGAAAATAAGTGTCTTTCACACCTAAAATGCAACTATCACTTAATATTTTATGGCCCATCTGAAGTGGGTTTTGATTGAAGAAATACGTCAAGATAAAATCGTTAGTTGAAATAAGTGGTGAGAGTGGTTTAAAAAATAAGCCTTGTCGGCCAATTGGTATGCCGCACAGCTAAAAGCAAACGGCTTCTCAAAGTCTTTTGCAAATCTCGATCGCCAGGGTTTCCAGTCCTTCATGCCGCTTCGACGCGCAACGGTCAGACATGCCCGACAAGTGCGCGAAACCTTAAAACCTATTTTTCCGGGTTACCTCTTTAACCGCTTTGGCGAAAGCCATAGTGATTGGCGGAAGGTAAATGCTACAACAGGTGTGTCAAAGCTCATAAGTTTCGCGCAGAACCTGCTCGCGCCCGTGCCACAGGAGTTAATAGACAGCCTGAGGCTGCGCTGCGATCAAAAAAATATTTTATTACCGCTGACCGACTTGGCCGCGGGTGTCCGGGTTAAGGTATTATCAGGGGCATTTTGGGAGTTTAATGGTCAAGTCGAGACGCTACTTCAAGGTGATTGTACCCAGCTGTTATTGGAGTTTATGGGGCAAACTACGCGCGTTGATATATCGAAAATTGAGCCTGAAAGGTCTGAGATTTGAAACGTTTTCATAGGCCACGACAAGCCTGACCGAATTCGCTAAATAGAGCTTTCCTAGTTTCTATGGCGAGCCTAAATAAGGGGTTTACATCCTTGATGTCGTCCCAAATGCCAATGGCGAGGATTAAACCTAAGGGCAAGATTGCAAGGCCAACTGTTTCAAGCTTAGGAAAGGCGGAGAACAAGCCGGAAAAATAGACAAATGCTATAATAGGCCCACCTAGAAGGGAAATTTGCCCGTTATTGGGGAGTTGCGTTCATCTGGCTCATCAATAAGTCCAAATTTGCTAGCATAGAGCCTTATAAAATAGGCAATACCAATGACACTAATGACAGCTAACACGCCGAGATAGAGAAGTGACACAAGTTGAAACATTAAACTCTGACTTTGGGAATTTTAAAGTCCTTATTGCCTAGACCGGAGATTGCAAGCGTCAAAAACTGACATGCTTTTTAAACAAATGTGAAAAGAACTTACGAAAATGTAGGGTTTTCCAGTAAAAAGCGGCATTAAAGTATCAAATTTATATTTATTTTATTTGTTTTTATGTAACAATCCTCGGATTAACCTAATTTAATCAATGCGCAGGCAAATTCAGGCTTCTATTTTGAGTAAATACTTACTTGTTTTGGTTTTATCAATTATTTCCTTTGGCCAGATGTCTGGGCTTGCGGCTGGTCCAATTGCCAGAGGTAATGTGGGACTTCGCCCTATCATCCAGCATTTCAACGAGGTCGAAGGCAATAAAGAGTATTTTTTAGCAAACCCTCAAGATTTTGAAGACGGCCCGGTTGCCGAGTTTTTCAGTCTTGTTGACCTAGATGGAGTCACCGAAAAATTACTTGGGCTGGATTCTCTAGAACGATTGGAGGATGAAAACCTTCAAAGATTTAAATTGGCGATAAGAGAGACGTTTCGGAGGTATCTCTATGAATGGCTGTTGAGTGATTTAGAAATGCAGCTCTCGGTTTCCCCGAAGTCTCTCAAAGGCGTTCCGAAAGAAACCCTCACAGATGAGTATGAATTGCCGGTAAAGTTGGAGATACGCGGTTTGCCGGATGTAACCCTATATTTTAAGGCCAGAGGTAAAAGCGAAGACTTAAAAATCCGTGATGTTGGGTTTTTATTTACAAGTTATGCCTCATTAAAGGGGCATCGGCTTTCAAATAGAGAACCGGAAAAAAAACTGAAGAAAATAATAGAGGTGCTCAAACAAAAAAATGATAATTTTTGGTCAGAAAAGCCCTTGGCTGATAGTCCAAACATATTAGTGAGCCAGTGATCGAGAAAAATGAATTTTAAAAACAAATTTAAGCGCTTTAGCGTTATTTTGGCGTGTCTTTTGGCCATGACTACCTCAAGCCAGGCTTTAAGTCTCTCAACAGGGTCGCAAAACTGGCTGCGCGCTGATCTCGAAGCGCTTTCGCGGTCTAAAATTATTAAGACCCCTATTTCTACCTGGCCTGTTTTTTGGCCAGCTATTGAAGCAGATCTTAAAAATATTGAAATATCTTTGGTGCCACCCAAATTGCGCGCCGCTCTTGCTCGCGTAAAATTGGAAGCCACTAGGTCTCTTCAAGGGAATAATATTGCAAATCTCGATATCCGTCTCGCCTCAAAAACCACGCCATTAACTCAATTCGAACAAAACGCCTCTATTGGAGATAGATTGTCCCTGTCGCTAGAGAAGCAGTTCGGGAAATTTGAAGCTCATTTGCGACTTAATGCGGAAGATGATGACCGTTATACAACTATGGACGGATCCTATATTGGATATCGGTCGGCAAAAAACTTCGTAGGTGTCGGAAAGATCAATCATTATTGGGGCAATGGTCAGGTGCAGTCCCTGGCAATGGGGAATACCGCGCCCCCAAGAAATGGGCTTTTCTGGCGCTCCGCATCTGCTTCATCATTTGAATTACCGATACTGCGACTATTAGGACCCTTTAGTTTATCAGCTTTTGCAGAAATATTAGATGATGAGAGACATATCCCAGATGCAAGGCTTATTGGATTTTCTGCAAGCTTTAGGCCCTTTACTTGGGTTGAGCTAAGCGGACGCCGATTAATGCAATGGGGTGGCGAGGGCAGGCCCGAAACAGCTGATAATTTCATAGATCTGCTTATTGGCGGGCGAGACAATTGCTCAACGCCAGATTGTAAAAGCGACGAGCCTGGTAATCAAATCGGGGCTCTAGAAGTAAGTTTTGACATTCCTCAAATTAGCTCGTCGGTCTTCATTCAATATATTGGCGAAGATGAAGCCAATTATTTTCCTTCTCGGGGAGCCTTTCAATATGGCTTGAAACACGACATTGAAATCAAACAGAACTTATTGAGTTTTTTCGTTGAATATTCCGACACAGTCGTCGGCCGACGCAATGGCGATTTAATGTTTAATACGCTTTATAATCACGGCATTTACAAATCCGGTTACAGATTTCATCAAATATCCTTGGGCGCGCCGACAGATAATGATAGCCGGCGCTTTTCTCTTGGTGGAAGTTCTGTATTACGCTCTGGCGACAGAATTCGTTTTTTAGTTGATAGCGCTGACTTGAACTATGAGAGCCTGGATGGCGTTCTCTCTGCCCATTCCTTAGCTCCAAATGGCGCGGAATATAGAGGCGTCGAGGCAGCTCTTAAAAAAAGCTATGGCAAATTTGATTTAGAATTTGAATTCTCTTATCGCAATGCAGTTGGTGGCGATATTTTTGGTCTGGATGAGGGCGGTGGGTTTTCTCTGGATTTCCAGAAATCATTTTGATTGGGAATATGATAAAATATTGACTTAATTGGGATAAACGGTAATTGTTGCCAATCTGAGAGAAATAGCTTGCGACAAATATTTTTGCAAAGCGAAAGATAAATATGAGACGTTTTTTAATAATTTCATTACTGGCTTATTTTAACTTTGCCTACACGCAAGTCTTGGCGCAAGGTCTGCCGGCTGGCGTAACGCCGAGTATGATCGAGCAGGTTAAGAAAATGTCACCTGCCCAGCAAAGAGCTCTCGCCAAGCAATATGGTGTTAATGTTGCCGCTATTCAGGGTGGTGGTGCAGCAGCATCAAAGGCCAGTGAAACGGCTGTGGGTCAAGTAAAGGCTCCTGAAAAGCAAGTTGTGTCGGCCCCAGTGAGGCAAAAATCATCGCGCATTTTCGGTGCAAATCTTTTTAGTCGCTCTGTCAGCACATTTGCACCGGTCGATAATGCGCCTGTTCCAGATGATTACCGCATTGGGCCTGGGGACCAATTAGTCGTTCAGATTTTTGGCGGAGAAAACCAGACCCTTTATCTCGACGTGTCACGCAATGGGATTATTAATTTTCCAAACCTTGGGCCAATTAATCTCATGGGACTGAATTTCAGTGAGACACGCAAGCTTTTGCAAAAGAAAATATCTGAGGAATTTGTTGGCCTGAGCAGTGTCATAACGCTTGGCAATATGCGCGCAATTAACGTGTTTATGGCTGGCGAAATTGCCGTTCCGGGCGCTTATTCGATCTCTGCGCTATCAACCATTACGCAAGCTCTGTTTGCGGCGGGCGGGGTAAATGGCCTGGGTAGTCTTAGGGACATTCAGGTTAAGCGTAATAACAAGACTATCGCGCGCTTTGACCTTTATGATCTTCTGATGCGCGGTGATGCCAGCAAAGATATTCGCCTAAACTCGGGCGATGTTTTATTTGTGCCACCCCATGCTGGTCTTGTTGAGATCAGTGGCGCGGTTAAAAGGCCATTTATCTTTGAGTTTAAAAAAGGCGAAACTCTGAGTGATCTCGTTAAATTTGCCGGCGGCTTTAAAGAAAATGCCTTTAGCGCCACATTGCAATTGGAGCGTGTTGCCAAGCAAAATGCGCTGCCGAAAGTACTGACACTGGATTTTGGCAACGAAAAAAATACGAAATTATCGCCTGGGGACCGAGTTCAGGTCCCAGAAAGCTCAGATTATTTGGATAATGCTATTGCCGTGCGCGGTTCAGTGGTGCGTCCCGGCAATTACCAATGGCGCAAAGACTTAAGAGTTTCAGATATTATTACCGGTGCGCGCTCTATGCTCCGGATTACAACTGATACGGGCTACGCGCTGATCGTGCGCACGATAAATGAAAAGCTCGATATTGAAGTTCTTCAATTTGATTTGGGCGCTGTATTAACTGATCCGCTAAATGAAAATAATTTACTTCTCCAGCCAAGAGATGAGATCCTTATTTTTGATCTGCCGGATACTGATGCTCGCGATGACAAAGATGTTGATGGGCTCGAGGGCGAGGGTATTACCGATGCTGGTGGCGCAAAGCGCATGCGCCTCTTAGCTCCGGTCATCTCTAAATTGAACCGCCAAGCGCGTTTTTCTGAAAATGTGCAGACAGTTTCAATTAGTGGCGCTGTCAAAGCGTCAGGTACTTATCCGCTAACTAAAAATCTCGGAATTAACGGATTGGTTCAAGCGGCAGGCGGTTTTGAAGATTTTGCCTATCGCGAAAAAGCAGAATATCGAGAGCTGACACTTAATGGCGACGGCGAGATTAAGATCGATTATCGCAATATTGATCTTTCTGCGGGCAATAATGACCTACCATTAAAAAGCCGCGATCATTTGTTTGTGAGGTTTGTTTCAGATTGGAACCCAACTGATAGTTTTACAATCTCTGGCGAAATTCGTTTTCCCGGCACTTACTTGATTAAGGATGGGGAGACCCTCGCGAATGTCATAGAGCGTGCTGGCGGGTTCACGGATGAAGCGCATATTGATGCGGCTATTTTTACGCGGGTTTCTGTAAGAGAGAATGAATTACGCCGCGCACGAGAGTTTTCAAGAAGCATTCAACAATCCTTCGCAGCATCGCTTTTGACCCAAGAAGACCAAAAGACAATGGATTTTGGTATGCTGCAGCAAATCTCTACCGCAATCGCAAACCCCGAAGTCATGGGGCGCATGATTGTTGATTTAGACGGTATTTTAAAAGGTAAAAAAGGTGCAGATACGGTTCTTGTAGATGGTGACCAGCTTATTGTTCCGAAATTCAATGACACAATTTCAGTTATTGGGGAGGTGCAGCGCTCTGCTTCTCACAGCTTTAATAAACGTCTTGATGTTGATGATTATATTTCTTTGGCGGCTGGTTTTACCGCGCGGGCGGATCGCGACAATGTCTATATTGTTAAAGCCGATGGTCGAGTTGTTGAACCAAAAAGCGGGTTTCTCGGTCTTATTGGCAAAACAAAATTAGAGCCAAGCGATACGATTGTTGTGCCGATTAATGTTAAATACCGCGATACGCTGCCTCTATGGCGGGATGTAACGGCGATAATTTATCAAACCGTGATCTCTCTGGCCGCGCTGGCTGCGATTTAGGGGTTTTTCTGATGAGTGATACGCCAGATATTTACGATGATGAGATTGATCTCAAAGAGCTGATAGTCACGCTTTGGGAGGGCAAGCTCGATATCATTCGCATTACGGGCGTGTCTGCTGTTTTTTCTGTTGTTTTCGCCCTCTTGCTACCAAATATTTATCACTCAACAGCGACATTGGCGCCTGCTACAATGGGCGAGCAGGGCATGCTCGGCAATTTAGCCTCTCAATATGGCGGGCTTGCAAGCTTGGCCGGTGTTAACCTTCCTGAAGGTGCGCTGACGAAAAAAGATCTTGCCCTTGAGGTGGTTAAATCGCGCAAGTTCATTAATCAATTTGTGAAAACTCATAATATTAAGCCGCAATTAATGGCTGTTGATTATTGGGATAGCGAAACAGGTGAGCTTGTCCTCAATGACAGTGTCTATGATGTCAAAGCCAAGAAATGGCTTGAGGATGAAGAGCCTCTTAATATTGATGTTTATGAGAGCTTCGAAAGTGCTCTCATATTGGAAGATGATCAATCAACTGGCATTGTTAAATTGGGCTTTAAACACAAAAGCCCGGTGGAAGCTCAAAAATGGACAAATTGGCTGCTCACAGATCTCAATAATGCCATTCGCGAAAAAGATATTACAGAAGCTGAAAGTGCCATTGAATATTTGCGTCAACAAGTTCGCGCGACACCGCTCGCTGAGCTGAAGAAGGTTTTTTACACCCTTATTAGGTCGCAAACAGAGACAATAATGCTCGCTCAAGTGCGCGAAGAATATGTTTTTACAGCTATTGATCCGGCAGTTGTCCCCGAAAAGAAATCTGAACCAAGCCGCGCCTTAATCTGTATTTTAATC
>JABHDF010000012.1 GCA_018673175.1 Rhodobiaceae bacterium
CTGGCGAGGTCGGCAATGTGAAACTGACCCATGCTGAGGACTTTGTCTCGCAATCGCCAAATGTGCTGCCCCGCACGGGCTCTACCTTGCTGCCCCGCACGGTCTCTATTTTGCTGCCCCGCACGGGCAGTGGCTTCGACGTCCATCGACTGGGCGAGCCAGATAGCGCCGAGGCCATTATGCTTGGCGGCGTGTCTATCCCCCACAATCGAGAGTTGATTGGCCATAGCGATGCCGATGTCGCCCTTCATGCCATCACCGACGCTTTACTCGGCGCTTTGGTACAAGGCGACATTGGCGATCATTTTCCGCCCTCGGATGCGGCGCATAAAAACCGCCCATCGCGAGATTTTCTGGCCCATGCCGTCCATTTGGCCGAGCAAGCCATGGCTCAAATCACCCATATTGATTTGACCCTGATCTGCGAGCAGCCCAAAATTGGCCCTCATCGCCAAGCTATGCGGGAAAAAATCGCACAGATTACAGGCCTCGATGTCGCCTGTGTTTCGGTAAAGGCCACCACCACCGAGGGTCTAGGATACACCGGCCGCGGCGAAGGCATCGCCGCCCAATCCATGGTCACCCTCGTGGTTCCAACCCCCATCGGTCAGGAGCGCGCCCAATGACGTTTTTCCACAGACCTCCAGAACACCTGAAGCTCACCTCTCCGGCCACGCTCATTGCAACGTTTTTTGGCAGCGGATTGCTAAAGCCTGCATCTGGCACCTGGGGCTCGCTAGCGGCGCTCTATCCTGGTTTTCTCATCGCCCATTATTTTGGCGCCCTCGGCCTGTTGCTGGCCGCCGCCGTGGCCTATGGACTTGGCCATTGGGCCAGCGCACAATGGATATCGAACGCCACCTATAAAGACCCCTCGCCAGTGGTTATTGATGAAGTGGTGGGCATGTGGCTGACCCTGATAGCCATTAGCCCACCCTTCAACACCGACACACTGACCCTCGGCAATGCCGTGCTGGCTTTCGCGCTATTTCGCGTTTTCGATATTATCAAACCTTGGCCAATAAGCTGGGCCGACACCTCGATTCACGGCGCGCATGGCATTATGGTGGACGACGTATTCGCAGGTGTAATGGCAGGCCTATTGCTGTTTGTTTTGCATTATAATTTTTACTAGGAGCCCCTCATGTTATTCGACAAAAACCTCACCGATAAAGCCGCCCAAGTCCTGAAAATCTGTGGCGAGAAACATATGCGGGTTGCTACAGCCGAAAGTTGCACGGGCGGGCTTATCTCGGCTTTGCTGACAGAAATTCCAGGCTCTTCCGTAGTTATTGGACGCAGTTTTGTAACCTATTCCAACCGCGCCAAACATGAGATTTTAAACGTGCCAGCCGAGCTACTACAGCAGCATGGCGCGGTTTCCGAGGAAGTGGTTCGCGCCATGGCGCAAAACACCTTCGATATGACGAGCGCCCATCTGACCATTGCCGTATCGGGCGTGGCGGGCCCCGGCGGCGGCTCAGCCGAAAAGCCAGCCGGCACCGTGCACATGGCCACAGCGACCGAAAACGGCGTGCATCACATTCGTCAATCGTTCGGCGATATCGGCCGCACAGAAGTGCGCCTCGCCACAGTGGATGCCGCAATGGATATGTTGCTGGCCCAGCTGTAAGCTAATTTTGGGTATAAATCTCGCGCGCGCGGTCTTCAAAGGCAGCCACAAAGCGCTCGACCACTTTGCCCATCATCGGCTGCAGCACGCGGCGCAAAAGCGGCACATTAAATTCAAATTGCAGTTCAAAATGCACTTCGCAACCGCCCTCAAGCTTGTCGACGAATTGCCATTGATTGAACAAATGCCGAAACGGGCCCTTTGCCTGTTTCACTGTCACGGTTAGCGGCGCCTCTGCCATTTCAATGCGACTGGTATAGGTCTCGCGCAAAAACTTATAGCCAATGGCTAAATCGGCCAGCATTTGCGTATCGCTGCGCTCGCGTACGCGCGCTGCCGTGCAATAGGGAATAAAGCTATCATATTTATCGACATCGCAAATTAGCTCAAACATTTGCTGCGCCGTGAACGGGCTTTGTCGCGTGAGCTTCATGGACTGCATATCAGCGTGTCTTAACCTTAGCGCCTTGGCCTTTAACACCTAGGCCTTTGGCTTCTTGCGCCAAACGCGCCGCTTTCAATTTTTCAAAATCAGCATCCGCATGATGCGAGGACCGCGTCAACGGCGTGGCCGAAACCATCAAGAAGCCTTTGGAATTGGCCAGCTTGGTGTAGCCGTCAAATTCATCGGGCGTGACAAAGCGATCGATGGGCGCATGTTTGCGGGTCGGCTGCAAATATTGCCCGATGGTGATGAAATCGATCTGCGCCGAGCGCATATCGTCCATCACTTGCATCACTTCCTCGCGCGCTTCCCCCAGCCCAACCATAATGCCGGACTTGGTAAAAATCTCAGGGTCGAGCTGCTTCACCCGCTGCAAAAGATTGAGCGAATGGAAATAACGCGCGCCCGGCCGAATGGACAAATAAAGCCGCGGCACGGTTTCCAGATTATGATTAAAAACATCCGGCTTGGCCTCAACCACCACTTCTAAGGCGCCGTCTTTGCGCAGAAAATCAGGGGTCAAGATCTCAACGGTCGTATTGGGAGAGGCCGCCCGAATGGCGTGAATTGTATCGGCAAAATGGCGCGCGCCGCCGTCATCTAGGTCATCGCGGTCGACCGAGGTAATCACCACATGGTTCAACCCCAATTTAGCCACTGCATCGCCCACCCGCGTGGGCTCTTGGGCGTCGAGGGCCAAAGGCACGCCCGTGCTAACATTGCAAAAAGCGCAAGCGCGGGTGCAAATCTCGCCTAAAATCATGAACGTGGCATGCTTTTGGGACCAGCATTCGCCAATATTGGGACAGGCCGCCTCTTCGCAAACCGTAACCAGATTATGCTCTTTCACAATCGCTTTGGTTTGTGCATAGACAGGTGAGCCAGGCGCTTTGGCGCGAATCCATTTGGGTTTGCGCAAAATAGCACTGTCCGGATTTTTGGCTTTTTCCGGATGGCGCGCTTTGGCCGGTTTTTTCGGTTCACCCGATACAGTATCAATCACCACAGTCATGTCTTTTATATAGGCCAAATGCCCCCGTAAGAACAGGTGCGAATGACGCTCTTTTGTAGACAGAATAGCGATGTTTATAAAATGAAGGCGTTAAGGCGCTACCGAAAGATTAAAGATTACGGTTTCATCGGTGCGCGTAAGGCCCAAAACACGTCGCGCGCGCTCATCTAGATAATCGACATCTAGGCTTTCATTGGAGAGGCGGTAAACTTGCATTTGTAAGTCACCATTGCTCTTTTGAAGGTCGGCCAATTCAGCGTGCCGCTCGACCAAATTGCGTTCCAACTGCATCCAACCCGATAGGCTGCGCTCGCCTTTTAGGGCTTGGCTCGACAGGCCCAAAATCATCAAAAGCAACATGCCTGGGAGCAAAAGCTGGCGCAGACGGAACGGTTCTTGTCCGACGGTTTGGCTAGAGAGCCCTGAAGTTGCAAAACGAATCATAAGGCACCGAATCATGATTTGATTCGTTGGGTCAAGAAGAAAGTGATTCGCTTGTTGCTTTTCAACGACTTAGCCTCAACGACTTAGTAGAGGTCGCTTGTGCTTTCAAATACGCAATGCTAGCGTTCGCGCCATGAAACGTTTTACCAAACCTATGCTGCCTCTATTGGCTCTACTGCTTTTGCAGATAAGTTTGGTGCATGGCTTCCAGCATGATGCGAGCCATTTTGATAGCGCCCCCACACAAACCACCCACAGCGAGACCGATTGCCTGCTTGGGGATACCAGTCCCGCTTTGGCCTCTGCGGAGCCGCCGGTTTTTCTTCGGCCAATCTGTGTAGCCACGCCTTTCAGCCGTCTCTCGCCTCGCGCCCGCATCGTCAAATACCTTACGCCCCCAACGCGAGCGCCCCCTTTCTCCATCTGATTTTCATTTTATTTTAAAATTCAGAAGGAGGTTCACATGAACCGCAAAACGCAAGTCGCCGCTATGCTCGGCGCAACCCTGCTCCACACATCTGTTTGGGCGCAAGACGTCGATGAAGTCATTGTATATAGCTCGCCCTTTCAAAAGGCAGCCACAGACGTCATCTCTACAACCGAAATCCTGGACGCCGATGCCATTGCCGGTCAGGTCAACAGCCCGATTGGCGATATTTTGTCCAAATTACCTGGCGTCAGCAGTGCGGGCTTCGGCCCGGCGGTTGGCCAACCGGTTATTCGCGGGCTCGGGGGCTATCGAATTGATGTCCTGCAAAACGGCATGACCGTTGGCGACATTTCCGCTTCTGGCGGTGACCATGCCAATGCGGTTAATCTGTTTGATGCCAACCGCATTGAGGTTCTCAAAGGCCCATCTGCGCTGCGCTATGGTGCCTTCGCCGCAACGGGCGTGGTGAACACATTTAACCGTCATCTCGATACCGATGCCAAAGACGGCTCCGAGGTTTCGCTTGAATATGGCGGCAATGCCGATGAGACCATTTCTGCATTCCACACGCGCATCAATGGCTTTGCTCTGTCGGCTTTTTCCTATGATGCCGATGAGATCACCATTCCGAACCATGCGGAAAGTGACGCGATGATTGAGGCGGAAAGAAAGCACGCCATAGAGACCCCCGAAGACCACCCTGCTCATTCTGAAGGGGATGGCGAAAACACCGCAAGCGAGGGCAAAGGCGCCACGCTTTCCGGTCAATTCGGCGATGACCAAACCAATATTGCCATCGTGGTCTCTGCCACCGAAAAAGAGTACGGCGTTCCCGGTGGGCACGCGCATGGCGGCGGGGCCAGCGAGGTTGTTACCATTGAAATGGAACAACAAACCTTACAGGCCATTGTCAATCATACCCCCGCATCGGGACGATTGGACAGCCTGCGCGCGGACATTAGCCTCTCCCAGCTGGACCAAGATGAACTAGAAGACGGCACGGTTCATACGCGCTTTGATCAAACTGGCCTACACATTCGAGGCGAAGCCGGCGCCATTCTAAACGGTTGGAACGCGCTGTTTGGGCTAGAGGTTCGGGATGTCGAACTGAAGCTTCCTGAGGTTGGAGAGCATGAAGAAGGCGAAGAAGAAGCCCACTTCTATTTGCCGAACACAGAGCAAACCCAATATGGCTTGTTTGCTTTTTCCGAACGTGAAAACAATGGCTGGCTAACCGAGTTGGCCTTGCGTGCGGACAGCGTGGAACGCAGCTCAAGCCACGCAGAACACCCAGATGAAAACGCCGAAAAATCTTTCGAGATTGCCAATTTCTCTGGTGGTTTGGCCCGCAAGCTGGATGGCAATCTGCTCGTCGGTGGCTCGCTTTCGTCAACCGAACGCGCCCCTTCCCAAGTTGAACTGTTTGCCGAAGGCGAGCATGTCGCAGCCGGTCGTTCTGAATATGGCGATGTGACTTTGGATACAGAAACCTCTTTGTCGACCGAGTTTTACGTTCGCAAAGCCTGGGACGCCAGCCAATTGCGGGTGGCCGTCTTCCAAAATGACTACAGCGATTTCATCTATTTGCACCACGAAGACGACGGCATTGATGTCGATGGCGGCGGCATCAGCAATGCTGCCGACAGCGAGGATTGCACGGGCGAAACCTGCTTCGCCTATCGCCAGGCCGATGCCGAGCTGAGCGGTTATGAGATTGACTATCAAACCAAGCTCACGCTGGGCAATCGTTCGTGGGACGCCTCCGCAAGCTACAGCTCGGTCACTGGCGAATTGAGCGATGGGGACAAGCTGCCTTCCATTCCAGCCGACAAGTTTGGCGTCAGCCTAGGCACAGTGCTGTCTTCGGTATCCTTGCAATTGGATGTTGAACACGTGCTAGATAAAAACGATGTGCCTGCCACCGAGCCAGGCGAAGACCATTCGGTGCAGCATAAAACCGAAGGCTTCACCAATGTCGACCTCAAGGCCAGCTATCAGCCGCCACACTATGAGGGTATGACTCTCACGGCCGCCATTCGCAATGTGACGGACGAAGAAATCCGTCATCATGCGAGCCCGCTGAAGGATAAAATGCCGGAAGCCGGACAAGATATCCGTATCGGTGTACGGTATAAATTCTAAATCATTGGCTTGCGCAAACGCCCAGCCGAGTAAAATAAAAGCCGGATAAAACAAAAGGCCCCGTCTCACGATGGGGCCTTTTTATTTACTGCCGATACTCTCGGATTATTTCAAAATCGACTTGCCCGGATAAACCGCTGTATCGCCCAGCAATTCTTCGATGCGGATCAGCTGATTGTATTTCGCCAACCGATCGGAGCGCGCCAAAGAGCCAGTTTTAATCTGGCCGCAATTGGTCGCCACAGCCAAATCAGCAATCGTGGCATCTTCGGTTTCGCCCGAGCGATGCGACATCACAGCCGTGAAAGACGCCTTATGCGCCATCTCAACGGCTTGCAGGGTCTCGGCCAAAGTACCGATTTGATTGACCTTCACGAGAATGGAATTGGCAATGCCATTTTCAATGCCGCGCGACAGGCGGGTCGGGTTGGTGACGAATAAATCATCGCCAACCAATTGCACTTTGCCGCCAATCGCATCGGTCAGGGCTTTCCAGCCATCCCAATCGTTTTCGTCCATGCCATCTTCGATGGAGGCAATCGGGAAGCGGCCACATAGGTCGGCCCAATAGGCAGCCATTTCGCCAGCGTCGAGCTTTTTGCCCTCGCCTGCGAGATGGTAGATACCGTCTTCACAAAATTCCGTAGCCGCCGCATCGAGTGCCAAATGAATATCTTCGCCCGGCTTATAGCCAGCCTTCTCAATGGCTTTCATCACATAGCCAAGGGCTGCATCGGTGGAGGCCAAGTTGGGCGCAAAGCCGCCCTCATCGCCCACGCCCGTGGCCAGACCATCGGCAATTAGCAGGCCTTTGAGCGTATGGAAAACCTCCGCCCCCATGCGCACTGCTTCTTTGATGCTGGTCGCCGCGACGGGCATAATCATGAATTCTTGCACATCAATCGGGTTGTCGGCATGGGCGCCGCCATTGACGATGTTCATCATCGGCACGGGCAAGGTGCGCGCATTGGCACCGCCAATATAGCGCCACAAAGGCGTGCCTTGGCTATCGGCGGCCGCTTTGGCCACCGCCATGGAAACGCCCAAAATAGCATTGGCGCCAAGGCGCGACTTGTTTTCTGTGCCGTCCAAAGTCAGCATCGCTTGGTCGATGTGCAAATGCTCGCTGGCATCTAACCCGCAAAGCGCCGAGAAAATCTCGCCATTGACCGCGTCGATGGCTTTTAAAACGCCCTTGCCCATATAGCGCGACTTGTCGCCATCGCGCAGTTCCACCGCTTCATATTGTCCGGTCGAGGCGCCCGAGGGCACGGCAGCGCGGCCGAAGCCGCCATCGTCTAGCAATACGTCGACTTCGACGGTTGGGTTGCCGCGGCTGTCGAGAATTTCACGCGCGATAATGTCAAGAATGGCAGTCATAAGGGCCTCACAAGTAAATATGAATTTGAGTTTGGTTTAGCGTAAATCACCCGTTCGTGCAAATCTGCAAGCCGCCCTCTTGACGAAAGCAATAGAGTTCGGTCTAAGGTCAGGCATGAAGGACACTTCAACAGCTTTGGTATTGTTTTCCGGTGGGCAAGATTCCACCGCCTGTCTGGCCTATGCGCTGGATAATTTTGCCCATGTGGAAACGCTGGGTTTCGACTACGGCCAAACCCATCGCATCGAGCTAGATTGCCGGGCGCGCTTGCGCCAAGAGATTGCCAAAATAAGCGACTGGGGCCCGCGCCTCGGCGAGGACCATACGCTGGCCCTGCCCGCGCTGGCCGAAATTGGCGGCACGGCGCTGATTGCATCTGGCAGCGACAGCCATGACATGAAGAAAACGAAGAATAATCTGCCCGCCACCTTTGTGCCCGGCCGCAATTTATTGTTTCTCACCTATGCCGCAGCCCTGGCCTATCGGCGGGGGCTGAATGTGCTGGTCGGTGGCATGTGCGAGACCGATTATTCAGGCTACCCCGATTGCCGCCGCGACACGCTGGATGCGCTGGAGGCCTCGCTCAACTTGGGAATGGAAACGCACATCACCATCGACACGCCGCTCATGCACATCGACAAAGCCGAGACGTGGGAGATGGCCGCGCAATTGGGCGGCGAGGCTTTGGTGGAGCTGACCCTAGAACATAGCCATACGTGTTATCGCGGGCAACGCGAACACCGCCACGACTGGGGCTATGGCTGCAACGATTGCCCCGCGTGCGAGTTACGCGCCGCCGGCTATACAAAATGGAGCGCCACGCATGACCTATAGCGTGAAGGAAATGTTTTACACCCTGCAAGGCGAAGGCGCCCAAAGTGGCCGCCCTGCCGTGTTTTGCCGCTTCTCTGGCTGCAACCTTTGGTCGGGCTTGGAAAAAGACCGCGCCACCGCGCAATGCACCTTTTGCGATACAGATTTCGTCGGCACCGATGGCCAAAACGGCGGCAAGTTCAATAGCGCCGAAACGCTGGCCGATGCCATTGCCAGCTTCTGGCCAGAAAACCCACCCAGCGCCGATGCCTATATTGTTTTCACAGGCGGCGAACCTTGCTTGCAATTAGACACAAAGCTTTTACAGGCCCTGGCCGCTCGCGGCTTTGAATGCGCCGTGGAAACCAATGGCACTTTGGACGTGCCGGAAGGCGTCGATTGGATTTGTGTTAGCCCCAAACCCAAAACCGAGCTGAAACAAACCCGCGGCCATGAATTGAAATTCGTTTACCCGCAAGACGAGCTATCGCCCGATCAGTTTGCGGAATTAGATTTCGAAAACTTCTACCTACAGCCGATGGACACAGGCGATGCCGAAACCAGTTGGCACAACGTGCAGGCCGCGATTGCCTATTGTCTGCAAAACCCGCAATGGCGGGTCAGCTTGCAGACGCATAAAATTGTCGGCCTCGACTAGAGCCCAATTGACCCGATTTGCTTAATCGGGCATAAGCGGGGCATGAAATTATCACGCGAATTCACTTTTGATGCTGCCCACAGCCTCAGCCATTATCCGGCAGGCCACGCCAATACGCGCGTGCATGGGCACAGCTTTCGCGCGCGCGTGACCGTCGAGGGCTTGCCCGACGCCCATGGGCAGATTGTCGATTTGGAAAAAATGGGCGCGCTGCTGCAAGACATGCACGAGCGCCTAGACCACCAAATGCTCAACGAAATTGACGGCCTAGAACAGCCGACGCTGGAAAACCTATGCCTATGGATTTGGGGCGCCTTGCAAACCCCACTGCCGCAAATTTGTGCCGTCGAAGTGTTTCGCGATAGCCTCGGCCAATCTTGCCTTTATCAAGGGAGCCAACATGTCCGCTAACGGAAGTGACGCCACCGGCGCAACCCTGCTAGGCCAGCAAACCGGCCTGCCCAATAGCCCCGAAGAAGCGGTGCTCGAGCGCGTGCCGAACCCGCATGTCGATATTGATTATGTGGCCCGCTTTGCGGTGCCCGAGTTCACCTCTATTTGCCCTGTCACGGGCCAGCCAGATTTCGCGCATGTGGTTATCGACTATGTGCCCGACCAGCATTTGGTTGAGAGCAAAAGTTTCAAACTCTTCATGGGCAGCTTTCGCAACCATGGCGCGTTTCACGAAGACTGCACCATTATGGTGGCCAAACGGCTGATTGAATGCATGAAGCCCAAGTGGCTGCGCATCGGTGGCTATTGGTACCCACGCGGCGGCATTCCCATCGACGTGTTTTGGCAAAGCTCAGAACCACCTGAGGGATTATTTATCCCCGACCAAGGCGTGCCTCCGTATAGAGGTCGCTAACGAGAGGTGCAAACTATAGTTTGCACTGCAATCAAAAGAAGAATAAGACGGCTAAAGCCACAACACCGAAAACGGTGACTTTTTACGACTACGAAGCGTTTATAAATTGGCTGACCAGCCTCGCTGACGCACAAGCCGTGTCTACGATTAACCGCCGAGTGGAGCGATTAAAAGCTGGCAATATGGGCGATACCCGCTTTGTTGGCGATGGCGTTTGGGAATTGCGTATTCATTTAGGCCCCGGCTATAGAGTTTATTTTGCGAACGACGGAGATGTGGTTGTGATTATTTTACACGCCAGCACCAAGCGACGGCAAAGCGCGAACATAAAAATGGCCCAAGGAATATGGCAGGAGATGCAAAATGAAATATAAAAATTTTGGCACTTTGGAACAAGTGGAAGAAGGCTATCTGCGCGAAAATATCGAGCGGATTGACGACTATATTGCTTCTATTTTTCAGAACATGGCAGAAGATGGAGACATTGAAGCAACGCTTAGCCAACTGCGCACCGTGGTGAAAGTTAAAGGCATAGGCGAGACGGCGAAACTAGCTGGCCTGTCTCGACAAGGCTTACAAAAAGCGTTGTCGCCCAATGGCAATCCGACGATTAGAACATTTATTAAAGTGCTCGGCACATTCGGCTATCAGCTAACAGTGGAGCCCATTTCAGATTCAGAAAAAACCCTTTTAAAGTTCGGTAAAGTAATCTCGGAGATGACTAAATCTGAGTCAGAGGAATCCGCTTCGGAGAGCGTCATATAAAGGAAGGCCATTGCCGAGTAGCCCTTTCGCGCGACTTCAGGTCGGGGTGGCAACTAAATAAGGTTTCTACCGAATAGGTTGTGGCCGCTCTCTGGACGGTCTTTCTAGCCCCCGACACCAAGCCGTTGCGCCCTATCGCTCTGCATAATTTTCTGCTATCGTTTTTGGGTAGTCCAGTGAACGAGACTACAGGAACCTAGAAAGTTCCGAACGATGGCCGCAATTTGTTTTGCGTATGTGGCTTGAGCTGACGCTCAAGCCTTTTTTAATGAATTGCTGTGAAAATGTTCACCTCGCCTACTTTAGGTCGGGGTGGCAGCCAAATAAGGTTTCGACTGAATAGGTTGCGGCCGTTCCATCGTTCGGTCTTTCTAGCCCCCGACACCAAGGCAACTTGGTGTCGGCAAGCTAGGAAAGAAGAGCCAGATATGAGCCAAGATCAAAAAACTTTACTGCCGCCCTCCGTGTCCCAAAACATTCGCCATAACCTATGGGTTTACCGAACCTTCCAAAACCGAACCCGCAAGCAATTGGCGCAAGGCAGCTTGCGGTCGGGCATTTTGCGCGCCTATGAATACGGCTTCCGCCCCATAACGCCAGCCCATCTCACGCTCCTCGCCAAGCGGTTAGAAGTCAGCGAAGACGACCTCACCGCGCCGCCAAATTACGAGCTGGTGCTAGACTGGCAAACGCGGCGCATCGTGGAATATTTTCGCGGGTTAGACAGCCATCAACGCCACACGATTAAGCGCCTGATGATGCATATGTAAGGGCTAGACAGGGGCAGTAAACTCAACGGTAGATTTCTCTCCGTATAAAGAAAAGTAGGCCAGTTCAAACTTGAATCGTTGGATAAATTCCTCACGCGCTTCCCGAGGGTCAGGACCCTCGAGCTGCAAAATGGTCTGTTTTTGACCACTTTTTAAGGTTGATGGATTGACAATACTTAGTTTAGTGCCTTTTAAGAACAAGGGGTCTGCTTGCTCAACCATATAGTCTCTAAATTTTAATTTTTCAGTTTCTACATACTCGCCTTGGTCATAAAGATTTAGCACAATGTCTAACGCTGGCCCAAATCCTACATTGGCAATGGAAAGCTCCAAACGCTTATCGACACCACCAGAGAGATACTCAAAATCTAAATAAGGTTTAGCTGAAAGCTTATTGTGCTCACGTTGCAAGTGAAGAGACCATACACTTATCACCATCGCTGCAAGCGCAACGATGACCTCATAATTAGATTCAAGCCAATTCAGAATTACCTCAATTTCTTCCATCATCCATCTTCTTCCTCGCGTCTCGTTTGCTGGACGCGTTGTTTGCGAGGGCCTGTCATGGCCGCCCTCTAGCCTAGTCTTTCTTTACCCTCTCGGGCCCGTCGCTTAGGCGACGGCCTCATGCACGGCTTTTAGCGTGGTCAACAAACCGCGGGCTTCGTCTAGCGCGAGGCAGCTTGGGGCATCGCATAAGGCGGCGTCTGGGTCTGGGTGGAACTCTAGGAAGACGCCGTTGGCGCCCGCCGCAATCGCTGATTTGGCCAGCACAGAAACCCCTTCGCGACGACCGCCCGTCGAGGCGCCTGCCGTGCGCGGGTCGGCGCCAGGCAATTGCACCGCGTGGGTGGCGTCCATGGTGACCGGCACGCCGAGTTTTTTCATTTCCGGAATGCCCAACATGTCGACGACCAAATTATTATAGCCAAAGCTGGTGCCGCGATCGCACAGAATAAGCTGAATATCGGGCGCCGCTTCGCGGGTTTTTGAAATAATATTGGCGCAATCCCATGGCGCTAAAAACTGCGCTTTTTTGGCATGCAGCCAGCCGCCTTGTGCCGCCACGGCCTTGGCCGTAGCGACCACCAAATCGGTTTGGCGCACCAAAAATGCTGGCAGTTGAACCACTTCGGCCACGGCCGCAACCGCCTCGGCTTGGGATTCTTCGTGCAAATCTGTCACCACGGGCACGCCGTGTTTGGCTTTCACCGCTTCCAACATCGGCAGGCCCGCCGCCATGCCGGGGCCGCGATAGGAGGTGATGGACGAGCGGTTGGCTTTGTCCCAACTGGCTTTGAAAATAAATGGCAACTCTAAATCGGCGCAGACCGCTTTCAGCTCGGCGCAAACTTCCATCGCCAGACCTTCGTCTTCCAGCACGTTGAGGCCAGCCATGACGACCATCTTCTCGCCGTCCCCAATTTTCAGGTCATAGTCTTTCAGGGTCAAAACGCTCATGATGTTTTCCAATGCTAATTAAACTAAACGACTTTGCGCCCTTTATACGAGGCGGCTTTGCGCCAGGGCCGCTTCCACGAAGGAGGCGAAAAGCGGATGCGGCGCAAAAGGGCGCGACTTCAGCTCTGGGTGAAACTGCACGCCAATATACCAAGGGTGCGCCGGAATTTCGACAATCTCGGGCAGCACGCCATCGGGCGACACGCCAGAGAAAACCAGCCCTTGCCCTTCCAGCATTTCGCGGTAATCCATATTCACTTCATAGCGATGGCGATGGCGCTCGGAGATGACGCGGGTGCCATAAATCTCTTCCACCCGACTGCCCTCTTTCAGGTAAGCCTCAAACGCGCCAAGGCGCATGGTGCCGCCCAAATCGCCGTCTTGGCGGCGGCGTTCCATCACTTCGCCAGAGGCCCATTCGGTCATCAGGCCAACTAAATTGGTGCCCGTTAGGCCGAACTCGCTGGAGGTGGCATCGCGGATGCCTGCCATATTGCGCGCCGCTTCCAGCACCGCCATTTGCATGCCAAAGCAAATGCCAAAATACGGCACATCGCGGGTACGGGCAAAATTTGCCGCCGCGATTTTGCCTTCCGCGCCGCGCTCGCCAAAGCCGCCGGGCACGAGGATGCCGTTTACTTTTTCCAAATAAGACGCCGCGTCTTCGCGCTCAAACACTTGCGCGTCGAGCCACTCGATGTTGACCGCCACATTATTGGCAATGCCGCCATGTTGCAGGCTTTCAATCAGCGATTTATAGGCCTCTTTCAGCTCGGTATATTTGCCGACAACGGCAATGGTCACTTCGCCTTCTGGCTCGCGCACGGCCGTCATCACTTCGTCCCAGACGCTTAAATCGGGCGGTGGCGCATCTTGCATGCCAAAGGCGGCCAGCACTTCTACGTCCAGCCCTTCGGCGTGATAGGAATGTGGCACGGCGTAAATATTATCGACATCGCGCGCTTCAATCACGGCGCTTTCGGGCACGTTACAGAACAGCGCAATCTTGCGTTTTTCGCCTTCGGGAATCGGGCGATCGCAACGGCATAGCAAAATATCGGGCTGAATGCCGATAGAGCGCAGCTCTTTCACGGAGTGCTGTGTCGGTTTGGTTTTCATCTCGCCAGCAGCCGGAATATACGGCAGCAAGGTTAGGTGAACGAAAATCGATTGTTGGCGCGACAGGTCATTGCTGAGCTGGCGAATGGCCTCGAAATACGGCAGGCCTTCGATATCGCCGACGGTTCCGCCAATCTCGCACAATACGAAATCCACGTCATCGACATCGGTCTGAATGAAGTTTTTAATGGCGTCCGTCACGTGCGGAATCACCTGCACGGTGCCGCCCAAATAATCGCCACGGCGTTCTTTGGCCAAAATATCGCGGTAAATTTGCCCGGTGGTAACATTGTCGCCGCGCGAGGCGGGCACGCCTGTGAAGCGTTCATAGTGGCCCAAATCGAGGTCGGTCTCGGCGCCATCATCGGTGACGTAAACTTCGCCGTGCTGATAGGGCGACATGGTGCCTGGGTCGACGTTCAAATAGGGGTCGAGCTTGCGCAAGCGAACTTTATAGCCGCGCGCCTGCAACAGAGCGCCAATCGCCGCCGAAGCCAAGCCTTTGCCAAGAGAGGAAACCACACCACCAGTAATAAATATATATCGTGCCATGGGATTTGAAATTAAACAGCGGAATCGATTCGCGCTAGCGCAAAGTGAGTCGAGTAAGCCGAATCACTTAGTTGTTCACAGCTTGTCGGTAAAAACCGTTATTCTGGGGTTGGCAGGCTGCTTGGCGGCAAAATTGGGGCGGGCGCCAAAGTGCCAACGCCGGGCAGATTGCCCTCTTGCTCGGTGACGCCATCGAGAACCGACGAGCGGTTTTCCATAGTGCCGAGCACGGTAAGGCTGATGGAAGTTAGGAAAAACAGACCGGCCAGAATACCTGTTGCGCGGGTCATGACGCTGCCGAGGCCACGAGCCGACATCATGCTATCGCCGCCACCGCCGCCAATACCAAGGGCGCCGCCCTCTGAGCGTTGCAACAATACCAGCACAATCATCGCCACTGCGATCATCAAATGCACAACCAGAATAATGGTGGTCATGGAGGTCTCCTAAAGTCTGTCCGAAAATCAATAGCAGCGATATAGCGCGTTTGCGGGGGAATAGCAATCGGTTCACATATACATCAGCAGGCGTTTTAGGGCGTGGCGTTGATTGTCGGTTAGGCCGCGGTAATATTCCACCATGCGCCGCGTTTGCCAATCGAGCAGCAACGCGAAATCGGGCGGTGCGCAGAGCATCTCTTCGCTGACTGCCAAGCGCTCCGCAATAAGGGTTAAATGCGCTGGCGTTACGGGGCGAAACCCATATTCATAGGCGCGCAAAGTGCTGGATTTCAAACTGCCTTCGGCCATCTGTTTGCGCGTGCGGCCTTGATAGGCTCGGTAAATCCATAGGTTATGGCGAATGTTTTCCGCGGCTATCGGCGAGAGTAAGTCTTTTCGGTCTTGGCTCATATCTGGCTCTTTTTATCTAACTGGCCGACACCAAGTCACCTTGGTGTCGGGGGTTAGAAAACCGTGTACAAGACCGGCCGCAACCTATTCAGTCGAAACCTTATTCAGTTGCCACCCCGACCTAAAGTAGGCGAGGTGAACATTTTCACAGCAATTCATTAAAAAAGGCTTGAGCGTCAGCTCAAGCCACATACGCAAACAAATTGCGGCTACCGTCCGGAGTTTCTATGCTCCCACAAACTCGTTCACTGAGCTTGCTCTGAGAAGCCTAGCAGGAAA
>JABHDF010000016.1 GCA_018673175.1 Rhodobiaceae bacterium
ACGAAAAAAACCACGACGCTGCGTTGGGATGACTATGAATTCCAGACGGGTCTGAGCAAAGCTGACTTCACACAAAACAGCTTGAAGCGGGCTCGCTAAACATGTCTCGCGCGCCTTTCCTCTGCGTTTTGGCGGGCCTACTGGGGGTTAGCGCCCCCACCGCTTGGGCGCTGGACATAGACTTTGATGGCAATGTCGAGCTGGAAGCGCGCCATTACCCCAAGGTCGGGCCGGGCGCCGACATGGAGCAAGATTTCACCTCCATCTCCAGCGAGATGGAGCTCGGTCTTTATTCGCGCTCGGGCCGCCATGCGGTTATTTTAAAACCCTTTGGCCGTTACGATCAACATGACCATGAACGCAGCCATATGGATTTGCGCGAAGCCAAATATCGCTATGTGCGCGGGCCGATTGAGCTGACCCTTGGCGCCGATAAAGAGTTTTGGGGCGTGACAGAATTCTTGCACCTCGTCGACATCGTCAATCAGACCGACAATGTCGAAAGCACCGATGGCGAGGCCAAGCTGGGCCAGCCGATGGTGAAGCTCGCCTATAGCACGCGCTTTGGCACCTGGACGGGCTATTCGCTGCCGTTTTTTCGCATTCGCCAATATGCAGACCCCATAAAGGGGCGGCCCAATTACGGTTTTGTCGTCGACGATAACACCACTTTATTTGAAAGCGGCGAAGGCCGACGCACCGAAGATTATGCCCTGCGCTACAAACATAGTATCGGCGCTTTTGACATTGGCCTCTCCGGCTTTAAAGGCACCTCGCGTGACCCGCAATTGCTGGCTACGGGCGAGTTTTCAGCCAATAACACCCTACCCAAACTGCAGGCCTATTACGCCTATCAAACGCAAGTCGGCCTCGATGTGCAGGCCACATTGGGCTCTTGGTTGTGGAAATTTGAAGCCAGCCAGAGCCAACAAAACCGTTTCACCGGCGCCATCGTGACGCTCGCCTCTCCGATTGCAGAAGTTGACGTGACGCGCGCCACAGGCGGTTTTGAATATACATTTTACAATCTGTTCAACAGCGGCACAGATGTCGGGCTGGTCACCGAATATATGTGGGACGAGCGCGAGAGCGATGCCCCCCACCCCTTTGGCAATGACATTGGCATTGGGCTTCGCTGGACCGCCAATGACACGCAGTCCACGGCTGTTTTGCTGGGCGGTTTCATCGACCTCGACACCAAGTCGAGCGGCCTTTCGTTAGAAGCGGAGCGCCGCTTGGGCCAAAGCTATAAAGCCATTCTCGAAGCCCGCTTCCAAGATAAAGTCGGCGACAATGACGCGCTGGCCCAAGCCAATGCGGATGAAGACTTCATTCGGTTGCGATTGGCTTATTTCTTCTAATTTCCATCTGGTTTCTCTCGCCAAATGACGTTTTCCTGTTTAGGGTTTTGTCCTAAAGGGAGACTATCTTATGAGTTCAACATCATCTGGGGAAACGGCCCCTGTACCGAAGTCGGTTCGCAATTATACGCTGGCTATGCTGGTGCTTATTTATGCGTCCAGCCATGTCGATCGCCAAATTGTCTCGATTTTGGCCGAGAGCATTAAGCTGGACCTGATGCTGAGCGATACGCAATTGGGCTTTTTAATTGGCCTGTCTTTTGCTCTTTTTTACGCCACTTTGGGCATTCCCATCGCAATTTTGGCAGACCGTTATTCACGACGCAATATTATCGCCATCTCGGTAATTGTTTGGTCGGCGATGACGGCCTTTAGCGGCATGGCGGCCAATTACTTCCAACTGGCTTTGGCCCGCATCGGCGTAGGCATTGGCGAGGCTGGCTCCAGCCCGCCCAGCCACTCGATGATTTCTGATTTGTTTCCCCCCGAAAGCCGCGCCACCGCCATGGGTATTTATGCCACGGGCATTAACATTGGTGTGCTGATTGGCTTTCTTGTCGGCGGCGTGATTGACCAATTATACGGCTGGCGCATGGCCTTTTTCGTGGTCGGCATTCCAGGTGTTATTTTAGGGCTGTTGATGTTCTTCACCGTAAAGGAGCCGGCACGCAGCCAGCCCGTAAAGCCTTTAAACTTTAATGTGTTTGCGGAGGTTTGGGACACGTTCAAACTCATGATGTCCATTCCAAGCCTGCGCCACATTGTGATTGGCTGCACCTTAGTGGTGTTTGTGGGCTATGGCGCCCTGTATTGGAACGGCGTTTTCTTCCGTCGCATTCATGGATTAACCCCAATTGAAACAGGCACCCTATTGGCTCTCATCGGCGGCCTTATTGGCGGCATTGGCACTTATTCCGGCGGCCTATTGGCTGACTATCTGGGAAAGAAAGACAAGCGCAACTACGTTTGGCTGACGGCTGGTGTAAAGCTATTCATTTTGCCGGTCGCCATTGCTTTTTATCTCACGACCAGTTTAAAGCTGGCGATTGGGCTGTTTACCATCACCGCGTTCTTTGGCGGCTTTTACCTATCGGTTAGCTTCGCCATGACGCAAAGCCTTTTGCCCGGCCCAAGCCGAGCGCTGGGAGCGGCATTACTGTTGTTCTGCATCAATATTATTGGCCTCGGATTGGGGCCTCAATTGGTCGGTATTTTATCGGATTATTTCTTGCCAACTTACGGCGTCGACGGCTTGCGCTATGCGCTGGTCAGCGTCGTGGTGGTTAATATTTGGGGCGCCACGCACTATATTTTGGCCGCACGCAGCTTGCGCGAAGACTTAGCGGCCAATAGCGAGGCTTAAGCGAAACAAACGTCAAAGCCAAAACGGTGCTGCCTGACAATCAGGGCAGCACCGTTTTTTGCTTAAAAGCTCAGCGCTAGGGTGAGGCCAAAAACATCTGCCTCGGCTGAGCGTTTCTCGTCCTGCGTTGCGAAAGGACGGTCCACCTCGGTCACTTGATAATAATAGCCAAGCTGAACCCCATCGGTAATTTTCTTGCCACCACCGATCATGATTTCCTCATAATTGGTCGCATGGCCTGGTTGCTGGAGCTCGCTTTCTTCGCTTTGCGTCACGCCAACACCCCAATAGCTATCGCCTCGCTTATATTTCAGCGCATAGTTTAGCGTCTCAATGCTCGCACTATCCTCATAGGCAGTGCCTGGCAGCTGGTCTAAGCCATTGTATTTCGAGAGGTTGGCGCCAAGCACCCAATCGTCCCAATAGACTTGTAAGCCATTGCTGGTGCTTTTCGGGTTGGTTGGAGAATCGTACGACTTGGCGTCGACTTCTGAATAACTCAGCCGAAACCCAACGCCACGATAAAAGCCCGAGTAGCGCATGGCCAGCTCCACAATGTCATGTTGAACCTTGTCACCGGAAACGCCATCTCGCGTTCTTTGGCTGGTAGCGACATTGTTTTTCCCACCATTGCGGTCGCGATTGTTTGGCGTGTAAGACACCGCCATCTGCAAGCCGCCAACTTTGGGCGTCAAATAAGACAGCTTATTGGCGTCGCCCGAAATATGCTCCAGCTTGGTCGACATATGCGCATCTTCAATGACGTTTTCATCTTCGAATTGGAAGTCATAAACATCTTCGATAATTTTTTCGGTGACGGAATTGTCGAACATTTTTAAGCCCGGCACGAACCGAGGCGCGCGCACTTGCATGAGATGGCCAACGCCATTTTCCGCCCCAAGGATAACCTTGCCCCAATCGCCTTTGAGATAGAGATAGTGTTCGTCAATGAAGTCGTCGGAGCTGCCTTCAGCTTCCAGCTCAATGCGCACACCAATTACCCCTCCATTTGGGAGATCGGTTTTGGCTTTAAAGTAAATCTCGCCATTTTGCGCAATGACTTCATCTTCAAAGTTGGCCTCATCGCGTTTATTGGCGTTTACCAAGTTCAATGATTGGGTGAAATAGCCGCCCATAGCCAGCTCAATCGGCCGTTTTTCTTGCGCCAACGCCGGCGCACAAACGCCCAGACCAGCTAATAAAGAGAGGCCCAAGCGCATAGATTTTAAATGTCGTTTCATAGTCCATATCCTTGTTTTTATTTTTGGATACAGCCTACCGCAACCGTTGGCAGGAACGCTTGGCGCCCAACTCGCGACCTAAGCCGCAAGGCACGCCTCTATTCATACCGCCTTAACGCTAACAGTCAATTAACAATGAAGATGAAAAAATGGCGGGGTCAAAGCCCCGCCATAGGTCTGTTCAAGGCAAGGGTTTAAAATTTAAGCAAAAGCCCAACGCCGGTGAAATTAGCATCGCTCGCACCTTCGCCGTCGCTGTCCACCATCTCATGGGTGTAGGTCAACTTTACACCTGAGCCCAATTTAGTCGAGCCGCCGATAATCGTAATGTCTGTGTCCATATCCGCGTCGCTATTGGTTTTCGTATCTTTTTGGCTGTGGAACCCGGCCCCGATTGTGGTGGCTTTCGACCATTTGTAAGCCAGGCCAACGTGCGTAATTTCCCAGTCATTGCCGCCCGCCTTGTGCTCATCCGAAAGGAAATGCGTGGCGCCAAGTGTGACACGCCCCGACGAAAGGCTCAGACCATAGGCGGTCTCTTCCATTTCGATTTTGTTTTTATCTTCTGTGATGTAGTCACCCTTCTCGGTGGTGAACGAGGTTTTCACCCTAATCCCGCCCAATTTAGCCGTATAGCGCAGGCCAAAGGAGTGAATATCTTCATGCGTTTTCTTGACTTCCTTTTTGGACAACAGCGCACCCGTTCCGGCGCCCTCTTTATTTTCCGAGCTTGGGGTAATCGAATAAGCCACTTGCAGCCCGCTGAATTTAGGCGAGTAGTACGTCAGCTTATTGGCATCGGCGGAATAATTGTCGTGTTTAGGCTTTTCATATTTCGCAACCGAGCTCCAGGTCCCGAAATTATTGTCATAGGTTTTCCAGCCTGCGAAACGGGGCGCAAAAATCTGCAGCTTGTTCGCCCCAGAGTTTTCGGCGCCGACTTCTACTTTGCCGAAGTCGCCTGAAACATAAATATAATGCTCGTCGATCTGGTCGCTATCGGTGGCGCCTTCGAGTTGAATTTCCATGCCGACGGTCAAGCCATGGGTGGTTTTACCTTTGCCCTTAAAGATAATCTCCGCATCTTCTTGAAAGGAAATATCTTGAAAGGCGGTGCGTGCCGAGCTTTCGGCGTCATCATAGACCGTGTCGGTATCTACGTTGTAAACGACAGAATTAAAATAACCGCCGACACTAAAATCGAACGGTTCGGCCATGACGGGGGAGAGGAAAAGACTGATCACGCCAGCCTGAAGAAGAAACTTTTGCACAATATACTCCTGATTTAACATTCGGCAGGCGAGCCATTGCCTCCCCTACCCATCAACTTACATCGAACTCTTCCCAAACTAGCACGCAAGACTGGGTCGTCTTCGACTTTTTAAAATTAGCAAGCCAACATCACAGTTTTGTGACTCGAAGATGATGATTTAATGACACGCACCGCTTTTTGAGAAAGGGTAAAAAAGGGGAAAATGGTACAGCCTCTCCGGATTGAACGGAGGACCTCTAGATCCACAATCTAGCGCTCTAACCAACTGAGCTAAGGCTGCACCGAGGTTTCCAAAAGCCACCAAAGCGGCCTCAGGTGAAGGGAAAATAGTCGGCTTTTAGA
>JABHDF010000029.1 GCA_018673175.1 Rhodobiaceae bacterium
AGGCATAGGTGAGGCGCAAAATTGGCGTGTCATACTCTGCCATCGAACCAAAGCTCAGGTCATAGGCCTCTTCGTCAAACGCGATCGACTGCGCTGGCGTGCCATCCCACGAAATAATATCTATGCGCGGCAAAGCGTTTTCACGCACAAGCACGGCCATATGATTTTGGAAAGCCAGGGCGGCCAACACCAAGCAGCCGGACTGATGCGCGCGCAGCACTTGCCAGGATTGTTTATCGCCATGGTCTTTGGGTATGGGGGCAGTGATGATTTGAAAGTCTTCCGCTTTGCTATCCCCATTCCAATTGGTGACAATGAGCAGGCGGTCGCGAGCGGCATCATCGTCAATGTCATATTCGATGCCAGTGTCGCGCGCGGCCACACATACGGGCGCTGCCAGCGGTGTGTGCGCGTCGAGCAGATGTGCTTCAGCCGTTTCATGATCGTTGGCTGAGATAATTAGAAAGCGGCCCGAGGCGGTGGACGAGAGGCCGACAAAAAAACCAGGGTCGCTCTCTTCGTAGACGCAAGTGTCTTCGCTTTGGGAGGTGCCAAGGGCATGGCGCAAGACGCGGTTCGGGCGATGATTTTCATCGACGGCGATATAGAATAAATATTGGCCACAGGCCGACCAGCCAAAGCTGCCACCGGTGTCGACAAGCTTATCGGCAAGCTCGGTACCATCGGCGATGCGGCGCAAGCAGATGGTGAAATATTCAGAACCTTTGTCATCATAGGCCCAAGCCAATAGCTCGCCTTTGGGGTCTGGGTCGTGCGCCGCAATTTTGAAAAAGTCTTTGCCCTCGGCCTCTTGATTGGCGTCGATGAGGACTTTCATATCCTCGACTTTGGCCTCGCGGGGGCCGCAGCAAATCAGCGGATGCTCGCCGCTAGTTACATAACGCGTCGCCCACGCCAGTTTGCCTTGGGGGACGGGAACGCTCGCTTCATCTTCTAAAATACGCCCGCGCATTTCGCCAAATAGGGTGTCTTGCAAAGCCGTGGTGGAAGCCATGACTTTATCTGTGTAGGCGTTCTCGGCTTCTAAATGGTCGCGGATGTCTGAGTCTAGGGCGCTGGGTTGTTTCATCACCGCTTGCCAATTGTCGTCGCGCAGCCAAGCAAATTCGTCCTTGCGCGTGACGCCGTGGTGGGTGTCTTGAAATAGTTTTTTTGCGGGCGTCGGGGCGCCGGCTCGTAAATCAGAAAAAGAGATAGACATTATTCGCCGACGGTCTCACCGTTTTTGTTTTTCAAAACCATCGCCGTGCCGTTCATGCAATAGCGCTGCCCGGTGGGCGGAGGGCCGTCTGGAAAAACATGTCCAAGGTGCGCGCCGCAAGTGTTGCACACGCTCTCAGTGCGGCGCATGAATAATGTATTGTCGGGGCGGTCGGCCACGGCCGCTTCGGAAACGGGTTCCCAAAAACTCGGCCAGCCAGTGCCGCTATCAAATTTCGTGTCGCTTTTGAATAAGGGGCTGTCACAGCAAACGCAGTGATACAGCCCCTCATCTTTGGCATCCCAGTTTGGGCCCGAAAAGGCACGCTCTGTTCCCGCTTTGCGGGTGACGTGAAACTGCTCATCGGTGAGCTGTTCGCGCCATTCCTGTTCCGTTTTGGAAACTGGGTAAACAGTGTCGTCTTTTTTGGACCCCATGGGATTATCCTTCTTTATTGGTAGCTAGTTTCTATTGAAACAACAGTGTCAGGTTTTCTGACACAAGGGCTGGCATTTCCGACCCATCAATTTCAACCGTAACTTCGGAGGTGAACAACATGCCACCGGCTTTTGGCTCCGCCGCTTTCAAGGTTACGCGACCGCGCACTTTCGAGCCGACAGGCACCATGGAAACAAAACGGGTTTTGTTCGAGCCATAGTTAATGCCGCGCGTAACACTTTTCACGCCCGAGATTTGGCCCATCAAAACAGGCAGCAAAGACAGGGTCAAAAAGCCGTGCGCGATGGTTCCCATGCCCAATTCTTTTTGGGTGCGTTCTGCATCCAAGTGAATCCACTGGTGGTCGCCGGTGGCATCGGCAAATAGATTGACCTGCTCTTGGTCAATTTCCACCCAATCACTGGTTCCTATTTCTTCGCCGACGACTGCGGCATATTCTTCTAGGTTTTCAAAAACACGCATGAGTTTCTCCTCTTCAATTCGTGTGGTGATAGATCGGCTAAAGGTTAGACAATCTTTGAGTTCTTATTACCCCAATAGCGGTCTCGAACCAACCGCTTGTATAGTTTTCCTGTGGGATGGCGCGGCAATTCTTTGTCGAAATCAACCGAGCGCGGGCATTTGATAGCCGATAGGTTTTCTTTGCAAAAAGCGATGAGCTCCGCTTCCAGCTCAGGGCCCGAAGCCGACCAATCGGCAGGTTGCACCACAGCTTTGACTTCTTCGCCAAAATCTTCATTTGGCACACCAATAACCGCCACATCGGCCACTTTCGGGTGGGTGATGAGCAGGTTTTCCGTCTCTTGCGGGTAAATATTCACGCCGCCCGAGATAATCATGAAAGCCTTGCGGTCGGTCAAATAGAGATAGCCCTCCTCATCGAGACGACCGACGTCGCCCAAAGTGCTCCAGTTCGGATGCACGGGGTGTCGGCTTTCGGCGGTTTTCTTCGGGTCATTGTAATATTCAAATCCCGGGGCATCCATCGGCTGCTCGAAGAAAATCGCGCCGCCTTCGCCGACAGGCAATTCATTGCCTTCGTCGTCGCAAATATGCAAAATTCCGGTCAGCGCTTTGCCGACGGAACCTTTATGCTCCAGCCATTCTTCTGAGTTCAGCTGCGTGAAGCCATTGCCTTCACTGCCAGCATAATATTCGTAAATCACCGGGCCCCACCAATCGATCATTTTTTCTTTGATCGGCACAGGGCAGGGGGCTGCGGCGTGGATGGCGGTTTGCATGCTCGAGACATCATATTTTGTGCGTACGTCGTCGGGCAATTTCAACATGCGAACAAACATCGTCGGCACCCATTGGCTTTTGTTGCACTGGTGCTTCTCGATTAAAGCCAAAGCCTGTTCGGGGTCGAAGTTTTCCATGATGATGCAAGTGGCACCCAATTGCTGGGCACACATATTGTAGCGCAAAGGCGCTGCATGATAGAGCGGGGCGGGCGATAAATAAGTGGTGTTCTCATTGAAACCGTAAAGCAGGGAAACAAGATTAAACAGCGGATCGGCTTCGTCAATTGCATCGCCCGGAAGCGCGCGTCGAATGCCTTTAGGGCGACCTGTGGTGCCAGATGAATATAACATGTCCATACCGCGGGTTTCATCGGCGACGGGCTCGGCAGGTTGGCCATCGCGCGCGGTGAGATAGTCTTCATAGCCATCAGCGGCGTCGCCAACCATAAAGAGGCCAGCCATATCTGGCAGCAGATCAAGCAACTCGACCGCTGTGTCTTTCATATAGTCAGAGGTGAACAGCAGTTTTGCGCCACAGTCTTTCACCACATATTCGACTTCCGGCGCGGTGAGGCGCGACGAAACGGCGGTGAAATAAAGGCCCGCGCGTTGCGCCGCCCAGCAGATTTCGAGGAAATGTTTGTTGTTATCCATGAAGATAGCAATGCCATCTCCGACTTGTAGCCCGCGCGCGCGCGCCAGTTGGGCTATTTGATTCGAGTAATCATTAAGCTGCTTGTAAGTCACAACCTCGTCGGTGGCAGCCATAATAAAGGCTGGGTGCTGCGGATTGTTTTGCGCATGAATATACGGATGCATCGGTCTCTCCCAAAAAGTACTATTGCAGGAACTATAGAGATATGGGACGTTTCAGCAAGTCACGGATGTGCCTGTTTGAAACAAGTTTCTGGGGAGAAAAATGTCAGATTATCAGCAAATAAAAACCGAAGTGGATGCCGACGGCATCTTTGTTTTGACCCTAAATCGGCCAGAAGTTATGAACGCTTTTACCGGCCGTATGATGTACGAGGTTATCGATGCCTTTGACGCCGCCGATGCCGACGATAACGTTCGTGCCATCATTGTGACGGGCGAGGGCGAGCGCGCTTTTTGCGCCGGCGCCGACCTGTCTGAAGGGGATAAGACTTTCGATTATGCCGAGCGCGAAGATGCTGGCGAAAAGAAAACAGTTGTGGGAGACGACGGCGCCATCGATTGGTCGAGCGAAGATATTCGCGACAGTGGCGGACGCGTGACCTTGCGAATTTTTGAGAGCATTAAGCCCGTTATTGGCGCCATTAACGGTGCCGCCGTGGGCATTGGCGCGACTATGCAATTGCCAATGGATATTCGTATTGCTTCTGACAATGCACGCTTTGGTTTTGTTTTTGCGCGCCGTGGTATTGTGCCAGAGGCTTGCTCGAGCTGGTTCTTGCCGCGCCTGGTTGGTATTTCGAAAGCGCTGCAATGGTGCTATTCGGGCGAAGTGTTTCAGGCACAAGAAGCTTTGGAGGGTGGCTTGGTAAGCGAGATTGTGCCGCAAGCTGATTTGCTGGCACGGGCCAAAGAGATTGCTTTGCAAATGACCCAAATGAGTTCGCCCGTTTCGGTGGCCATGACGCGCCAAATGCTGTGGCGCATGTTGGGGGCTGACCATCCTATGGAAGCGCATAAAGTGGACAGCAAGGCCGTGTTTGGCCGTGGCCGTCAGGCGGATGCCAAAGAAGGTGTGGTTTCTTTCTTAGAAAAACGCCCACCCGAATTTGCCAATAAGCCAAGCAGCGATATGCCTGACTTCTACCCTTGGTGGGATGAGAAGAAATATAGCTAAGCTATTTTACGAAGTAAGCTCGTCCTCACGGCGCATGATTTGCCAAACCGGTGTCAGCGCAATGAGGGCGAGTATCAGGCTCATCATCAAGAAGGCAGAAATAAACGTGGCCGCGAGAGGCCCAATGATTTCTGTCATAATGCCCGTCAGCGTGGCGCCCACAGGCGCAGAGCCCATGAAGCCGAGGCTGTAAAAAGCTAACACGCGACCGCGCGCTTCCGCCGGCGCTTCAATTTGAACAATCGTGCGGGCCATGGTCATATTCACGCCAGCCGCAATGCCCCAAATAGCGGCAATGGCGCAAAGCGCTGGGAAGTCTGGCGCCAAGGGCACCCCCATCAAGGCGAAACAGCCGATAATGAGCGCGCCCGTCATGGCGCGACCGCGCCGCTCTACGGGGCGTCGCATCATCATCAAAAGCGTTGAGAAAATTGTGCCGCCCCAGAAGCAGAAATTTAAAATAGAGATTTCCAGCTGACCCCCGCCAAAAATTTGCGTGACGATGAGCGGCAGGGTGACCATGAAAATGCCGATGAAGAAAATGCCCGTTCCGATGGAGGAAATAATCACCGGACGCATGATTGGCGAGTTCCAAACAATGGTAAAGCCGGCCCGCCAGCTTTGATCGCTAACCTGACCTTCTGCCAATTCGGGTTGTTTCATCGGTGGGAAATTCGGCAGCAAATAAGTAAAGCCAAAGCCGACCAGAAGCGCCATGGCTTGCAATGCCAGCAAAGCCCAAGGGCCCGCAAAAGCCGAGGCCGTACCCGCCAAAACATACCCCAAGAGTTGGGCGGCGAATTGGGCAATCAGCGCCATCATGACGGCGCCCTGAATATGCGTGCTGGTCACGCGCGATAAAAGCGCATCGCGCGTTGGCACCATAAAGGCGAAAGTGACGCTCATCATCATCGCGAAGACCAAGATGTGCCAATATTCCAAAAGCTGCATATAGGTAATCCAGCCCAGTGCCATCGGCGGGATGGCGGCCAGCAAATTGACCCAAATGAGAATCGTGCGGGAATCGTTTTTATCGGCGATGCTGCCTGCATAAAGCATTAAGAAAACCTGCGGCAAAGCCAAAGCCACTTGCGCGGCAGCCAATTGTGTGGCCGTGCCACCCAGGGTGACAATGACCAAAGTCGGCACCATGACAAATTGCAACCCATGCGAGGTAAACCATGTGGCAATGCCGCCAAGATAGGCAAACATCGGGTTGACGCCCCAACGCGGCGTTAAAGTTTCACTCTCATGGGTCATATTTGCTCCATCGCGAAGGGCGATCTAAATCAGGTGTGAACCTGTGGCGTAACACAAAACGCCATTTGGAACCAAAGGATAATCGCGGCCCTCGAAACGAAGCAGAATGTCTAAGCGGGGTCTTTGACCCGAGCTTGGTTGGTGCGCGCGCGAGCGACATGTGGCCAGAAAGTTTTGGCAAAAGCATTGACCGCTTTTTTCATCTTCGGCGTCGGCACATATAGCTCCAAGCGGCCAATGCGCTGATTGGGCTCGATATATCCAAGTTCCTCAAACCGCTGCAAAGAGGCGCGCACCGTGCCATAGGCGCGACCGGTAATCTCAACAATATTTTTGGTCACCGTCGCTCGCCCCTCGGCTTCATTGGTGAGGATAACAAACAGCATAATCCAGTCCTCGTGGTGCGGGGTCTGGGTGTCAAAAATATGATTGCCGAATCGATAGCCAAATAACAAAGTATTGATGAAGTCTTGGGCTTCATTTTCCAGCCCCTGAATCGGCTTGGTGATTTGATTGGGCAGGGTAAAAATTTCTTTTTCTGCGGCCTTGGCAGATAACTTATGGTTCTGACGTCTCGCCATGAGGTTTCCTCTTATTTTTATTATTAGGAAATTCCACCCTAGAGGTTCGGTTAAAACCTTCAAGGTAAGTTTCTTATCTTCATCCTCAGTAAATCATACATTTTAAGTTTATTGACCCAAAAGGCACTTTTCTAATTGTCTTAAGCCTCTGTTTTAGATTTATTATTCAACAGTTATGCACAGAGCTTGGCGATTGCGCATACTTGTAAAAAAAAGAGGTTGTTATGCCCGCTCGTCGAAAAATAGTTTGTAAACCTGGTCAAGAGGCAGACCCTGCCCCTACTTCGCTCGAAGCGATACAGCGAGAGGCGCAATTTAGCTTGATCGTCTCTTACGTTCGCGCGGCCAATAATATTGCGCCCGAATATGTTTTGGGGCCCAGTCGGGGGAGCCAGCATTTATCGCAGGCGCGCCATGTCGTTTATTATCTGTCGCATGTGGGGTTTGGCTTGAGCTATACCCACATCGGCCAAATGACCACGCGCGATCGGACCAGTGTGGCGCATGGGGTGACGCGCTTGGAGGATGGCCGCGATGCGCCAGACCTTGACCGGGCGATGCATTTTGCTGAACTGGCTTTGGCTGAGCTGTTTGCGACCAGTTGGAAGGCTTCCAATGACTCCGGCGAGTGAGCGGGTGTTCCGCCAGCACGGCAAGAAATTGTCGGCGCCCAAGATTTACCTCGAGCCTCTCGACGCCGACACTTACGGCATGTTTCGCGAGGGGCAGGCATCGGCGAAGCCGCAGGCGCGCCTCGAGGCTGTCTTTGTTTTGGCTTGGCGCCATGCCGAGCTGGTGCAAGGCGATAGGGTTTTGCAGTTATCGCCCTTGGGGCGGGCCCATTTGCGCCGCTTTCAAGCGGGGGGAGCTTTTGTGGCGCAACATAAACAGCTGCAAGCTGCCGCGCATGACAAGACCGTGAGCCAAACCCAAACCACCCCTTTACAATGGTTGCAAGCGCGCCGCCAAGACAGCCGCTTTGGCCTGCAAGAGATAGAGTTTGAGGCAGGGCATCGGCTCGGCAAAGATTACGATTGTGCCGCCTATCAACCCCGCCAGACGATGGACTGGCAACGGCCGGTTTTTGTCGATGGCAGTGCCGCCTCGGGCGAGCCCAATTTTGCCGGCAGTCTTTTGGATGCGCGCAAGCGATTGGAAGCTGCTTTGGCCTATGTCGGGCCTGGATTGGCCGATGTTGCCGTGGCGATTTGTTGTGCCGAAGTGGGGCTGGAAGATTGCGAACGTGGGTTTGCTTTGCCCAAGCGCTCTGGCAAATTAATGCTGAAAATGGCGCTTATGCGCCTGTCGGTGCATTATGGGCTTCAGTCGGCGGCCGCGGCGGCGGCATCGTTTCGGATGCGCTGAACCATGGCGTAAAACCCATTCGAGCGTTGCGGCGTAAGGTGGTCGCTCAGGCCGAGTTGCGAAAATGCGCTCTCGGCGTCAAAACTGGCAATCTCAGTGCGCGTTTTATTTTTATAAATATCCAGCAAAATAGCCACGAGACCCCGCACAATATGGGCGTCGCTGTCGCCACGAAACGAGAGGGTTTCATCTTGCGTCTCGGTAACCAACCAAACTTGGCTGACACAGCCGGGCACTTTATTGGCTTCGCTATGTTCGGCATCGGTTAAGGGGGCCAGACCATTGCCCAGCTCGATGATGAAGCGATAGCGCTCTTCCCAATCGTCAAATAGGGCGAAATCTTCGAGCAGCGTTTCTAGCGACATGGGCAAAATCCTTCGGGCGATGCGATGAGGCGAAATTAAGCCGAGCTTTTGGGGAAAGCAAGTGTGTAAGAAAGCCGCGCAATCATGGTAGCTTACCCCTCATGTTTATTCGTCTTAAATCTGAGCTATATGTGCAAGCTTTGTTGCGCCAAGTGCAAGGGGCTTTGGCCGCGGCCTATGTGGCCAAACGCGGCGACACGGATGCAGGCGTTATTTTCATTCGAGTCAATCGGCTCGACGGCACAGGGGGCGTTTTGTCTCTGTTCACCAATTTAGATGGCGAGCGTTTGGCACGCGTGGTTTTAGCCCCAGGCACCCCCGAGCCCGATATCGACGCGCGACTGACCCGAGAAATATCGCGCGACCCGGATATTTGGGTGATAGATATAGAAGATGCCCAAGGGCGGCATTTTTTAGAAGAGAAAATTGATGGCAGTTGGTCTGACTAAAAAAGGAAGTGGTAATGCGGGAATTTAGCGTTTTGGTGCGTGAGGTATGGAGCTCTGGCTCCTTTGGGTTGAGTGTTTCTGAAATCCTCATGGCTTTGGGCATCTTTTTGTTTTTTGCGGTTTTGCGCGGTTTGTTCACGCGCTTTGTGTTGAACGCTTTGGAGCGCTTGACCAAGCGAACCAAAACCGAAATCGACGATATGTTGCGCGAAGCGGTGGAGCGGCCAATTAAATTCTTCTTTCTCATTCTCGGCGTATTTTTTGCGCTGGAATCTTTGCCGCTCACCGGACTGCCCGAAGAGCTAGCCGATCGGGTGATGCGCTCGTTGATTGCGGTCGGCATTTTTTGGACTTTTTATGCCGCCATTTCCCCTGCCCATGCGGCGCTGAAGCAAGTGGAAGATATTCTCTCGCCAGAAATTATCGGCTGGCTGATGACCCTTGTGCGCTGGGGTGTCGCGCTGACGGGCGGGGCTACTGTGTTGCAAATCTGGGGTATTCAAATTGGCCCCATTGTGGCGGGCTTTGGTCTGTTTGGCGTAGCGGTGGCTTTGGGCGCGCAGGATTTATTTAAAAACTTGCTGGGCGGAGTTTCCATTCTGGTGGAGCGACGGTTTCAAATTGGCGATCGGATTGAGGTGACGGGCGTTGTGGAAGGGGTGATTGAGCAAATCGGTTTTCGCTCAACCCGCGTGCGCCGGTTCGACCGCGTGCCTGTGGTGGTGCCCAATAATACTTTCTCCGACCACGCGCTGATTAACTATTCGAATATGACGCAGCGGCGGGTGAAATGGACCATTGGTTTGGAATATCGCAGCACCGCCGAGCAGTTGGAACAAGTGCGCGCGGGCATCGAGCAATGGCTCATCGACGACCCGCGCTTTGTGACGGGCGATGAAAATATCTCCTGCGTGGTGCGCGTCGAAGGTTTTAACGATAGCTCCATCGACATGATGATTTATTGCTTTACCGGCTCGACCGATTGGCTGGAGTGGCTGGACGCCAAACAAGGTTTGCTGTTTGCGATTAAGAAATTAGTCGAAGAGGCGGGCACGGGTTTTGCCTTCCCAAGCCGTTCGATTTATATCGAAACGCCAAGCGCGGATGCGACGAGCCTGTAAGCTCTAACTACTTATGTCTTTGCCAAAGGGCGCCGCGTTGGTCATCGGCGGCCGGCTGATAGGCGTCCGTTAGCTCGCCCATCGCATCGCTAAACGTCTCTAGGCTAACGCTTGGGGCTAGCTCAAATGCTGTGATGCCGCAGCGGCGCATCATAGCCCATTGGTCATGCAAAACTTCGCCAGAGGCACGCAGCTCTCCGTCGAAATTAAACTGCTCGCGCAACACTCTAGCTGCCGAAAAGCCACGCCCATTGCGGTAGGTCGGAAACGCAATAGAAACCAGCGATAGCATATCGAGATAAGGCTCTAGCTCTTGCACGTCCTCGCCCAATTTGGTTTTGCCATTGCCGTCGGCCAAAAGCTGCACGCCCAATTTTGCGTTGCGGGCACGCAAAACATCGGCTTCGGCTTTTAGGCGCGATAGCGAGATAATGCTCGGCGCATCACTTAAGCCGACTTCTTCGTCGGCGTAAATCCATTCGTCTTGGCACAGCGCGCCATCTTTCATCAGCTGATACTCATTCGGCATAAAGGCGCTCCTTAAATGGGTCTAGCCCGACGCGGCGATAGGTGTCGATAAAGCGTTCGTCGGTCTGGCGCATATCCGTGTAGGTGGTGACCACGGTTTCAATCGCATCGACGATGGTCTCTTCGGTAAAGGCGCGTCCGGTAATGGTGCCAATGCTGGCATTCTCATCGGCTGAACCACCGAGCGAGATTTGATAAAATTCCGTGCCTTTTTTATCGACCCCAAGAATGCCGATATGGCCCACATGGTGATGACCGCAAGCATTGATACAGCCGGAGATTTTAATCTTCAGCTCGCCGATATCATATTGTTGGTCGAGGTCGGCAAAGCGCTCGGAAATTTCTTGCGCCAAAGGAATAGAGCGTGCATTGGCAAGATTGCAATAATCTAGCCCAGGGCAGGCAATCGTATCGGAGATGAGACCGAGATTGGCCGTGGCCAACTCATGCGCGTTGAGCGCGTCGTAGACGGTTTTCAAATCATCCAAGCGAATATGCGGCAGCACTAAGTTTTGTTCATGGGTGACGCGTATCTCGTCGAAACTATAGCGCTCGGCTAAATCTGCTACCGCTTCCATTTGCACGTCGGTCGCATCGCCGGGCACGCCGCCGATGGGCTTGAGCGAAATATTGACGATGCCATAGCCGTGTTGTTTGTGAGCCACAACATTGGCGCGCACCCAACGGGCGAAGTCGGCATCTTGGGCTTGTGCCGCGTCTAACGTGGCGCTGGTGGCCGGCAGATTTTCAAACTCTGGACTGGCGAAATAAGCACTGATGCGGTCGATCTCGGCTTGCGGTACGGCGAGCATTTGCGAGGCATCAATTTTGGCAAACTCGGCTTCGATGAGGCGGCGCATTTCGACTTCGCCGGTCTCGTGAACCATAATTTTAATCCGCGCTTTATAACTATTGTCCCGCCGACCCAGCATATTATAAACCCGCATCACGGCTTCTAGATAAGCCAGCAATTGGGCTTTGGGCACAAAGTCCGCCATTTTTTTGGCGATGAAAGGGGTGCGGCCTTGGCCGCCGCCGACATGGATTTCGTAGCCCACATCGCCCAGTTCATTTTGCTTAATCACAATGCCAATGTCGTGCAACTTAATGGCCGCGCGGTCATTGTCATGTCCTGTGACGGCAATTTTAAACTTGCGCGGTAGGTAAGTGAACTCAGGGTGGAAGGTCGACCATTGGCGAATAATCTCAGAAATAATCCGCGGATCTTCTATTTCGCCATCGATGGCCGCCGCATATTGATCCGACGTCACATTGCGAATGCAATTGCCCGATGTTTGAATGGCGTGCATTTCGACGGTCGCGAGTTCTTCCAACAGGTCTGGAATTTTATCAAGCGCTGGCCAGTTAAACTGAATGTTCTGGCGGGTGGTGAAGTGGCCGTAGCCGCGATCGTATTTGCGGGCAATATGCGCTTGCATCCGCATTTGCTTCGAAGACAAAGTGCCATAGGGAATGGCCACGCGCAGCATATAGGCGTGCAGTTGCAAATAGACGCCGTTCATCAAGCGCAAAGGCTTAAAGGCATCTTCGGTTAGCTCGCCAGAAACGCGGCGCTCCACTTGGCCGCGAAACTGCTTTACGCGCTCGCCAACCAATTGATGATCAAATTCGTCATAACGATACATGCTCTAGCTCTCCCGTTTCGCGTCGGCTTGTTTGCCCAAATCTAGGCGCACTGTGGGGCCGGCTGCACGAATAATTTCGCGCACGCTGGCGGGCTTATACTGCGTGCCGTCTTGCAGCACTTCAAACAAATAAGGCTCTAGCACGTGCAGCTCAAAGTCAGCCGGCAAAGCCCGTGCCATCAGCGCGTCTCCAGCCTCAGGGCCATCGGCGATATCAGCGGCGGCGAATGTCTCAGCCCATTGATTGTCGGGGCTTAAATAAACCACTTCGCCATCGCTAAGGCGATTGGCGGTGACGGCCTGAAAACGAGCGCCTTTGGAACTATGTTGTGCCATGAAAGAATCCTCTAAATCTCGTGCGGATAATGCATATTTTCCTATTATCCGTCAACTTGGTGTAGATTGTTTATATTTACATATAATAATTGTAATATAAGCCGCTTAAGGTGATTTGGCGAAGCTATCGTGCCAACGTCGCAAGACCAGCCATTCCAGCAAGGTGAGCGCGTAAAACAAGGCGATGCCCAGCGCCGATAAAAGCGCCAAAGCGGCAAATAAAGTGGCTATTTCTAGCCGATTTCCAGCCTCGATAATGCGCCACGCCAAACCCGTGCTCGCGCCAGAGCCAGCCACAAATTCAGCCACGACCGCTCCGATGAGCGCCAGGCCGCCCGATATTTTGGCCCCCGTGAGCATGGCGGGTAGGGCGGCGGGCAGCTCCAGATAATACAATCGCTGCCACCAGCTCGCGCCAGCCAGCGTCATGACATCGTGCAATTGCGGCTCGGTGCTGCGAAGCCCTTGCACGGCATTGGTGAGCATTGGGAAGAAAGCCACAATCCAAGCAATGATAACCAGAGCGCGGTCGACATTGTCAAAACCCACCCAGATGAGAATAAGCGGCGCGATGGCTACCACGGGCGTGACTTGCAAGGTGACGACATAAGGGTAAAGCGCCAGTTCAATCAGCCGCGCGCGGGTAAAGATAATCGCTAATGCCAGACCGCTCACCAGTGCCCAGAAAAACGCGAGCGCGGTGATGCGCAAGGTCACCCAAAGCGAGCCCATGAGCGTGGCAAAATTATCAACCAGCGCATGGCCAATAGCCGACGGCGGGGGCAGCACGAAAATCGGCACTTGGGTGAGATGGACACTCAGCTCCCATATGCCAAGCATGGCGATGCCGACGCCCAGCGGAATCAGACGAAGTAAAAAGGCGCGCATCAAGACGTCCCCTCCTTGGGGTCTGCCAAGGCTTGGCTAATGGCCGCGCAGGCCGCATGGAAATTCGGCGCGGCGCGGAAATTATCTGTGTGTTTTTTTGGACGCTCGATTTTAATCTCTGCGTGAAGGGAGCCTGCGCGAATCACCAAAGCGCGTTCTGCGAGATAGGCGGCTTCGGTAACACTATGGGTTACAAAAATAATCGTTGGTTTTTGGCGCTGCCAGATGGCGCGCAAATCATCGTCGAGGCGAAAGCGCGTCAGTTCATCTAGGGCGGCGAAAGGCTCGTCCATGAGCAAGATGGGGGGGCGTTTGGCCAGCGCGCGCGCCAGCGAAACGCGCATTTTCATGCCGCCCGATAATTCTCGTGGCAGGGCTTTGGCGCGCGTCTCTAGCCCGACCAAGGTCAGGGCTTCGCGCACCCGCGTGTCGATTTCTTGCGCCCTGAGGCCCGATTTTCGATTGGCTATTTTGAGCGGTAGGGCGACATTTTCATACACACTGCGCCACGCTAGCAAGGTTGGCTCTTGAAACACAAAGCCAATATCGCTTTGGGTTACGGCCGACATGTCGCCTTGGGTTGGGCTTAGCAAGCCAGCCAGCAAACGCAGCAAGCTCGATTTGCCACAGCCCGACGGCCCCACCAAAGCGGTGAAACTGCCGGCCGGAAAAGACGCCGTAATATCGCGCAAGGCCACGACCTCCGCCTCGCTTCCTCTTTGCGGATAGCTGAGGCCAAGGTTGTTTAAAGCCAGCTCGGGCGCGCCCGTCATCTAGATGCGCCTTGTTGGACGAAACGGGTGGTGAACGCATCGCGCCAGTTCAAGCGTTTTGAATAGACGCCATTTTCAGACATGGTCGTGAAGAAAGATTGCCAGCGGGCTTCGCTCATGGTGCCCATACCGCTGGTGCCTTGACCCGCTTGGGAGGCGGAGGGGAGCAACATGCCGCGCTCGCGAATTTGCTCAATCGCTTGGTCGATGATGTCTTGGGTCATATCTGGATTGGCTTGCAGGATAAGCTTATTGCCCGGCGTCGGATCGCCATAAATATAACTGCGCCAGCCCTCTATCGAGGCGTTGACGAAAGCCTGCACAATTTCGGGCTGCTCGATAATCATCCGGTTTTGCGCCAAAACCATGGCGGCATAGCTGGGGTAGCCATAATCTGACAGCAAGAACACCTGCGGGTTGACCCCGCCACGGGTTTCAATCGTATAGGGTTCGGAAGTTACATAACCTTGTTGAATGGCCGATTTATCGACCAAAAACGGCGCTAGGTTGAAAGTGTATTTGCGGATTTGGCGATCGGAGAAATCATATTTGGCTTTCAACCAAACCCAAAACGCATTGGCGGAGGCATCGGCAATCATCACCGGCTTGCCTTTAATGTCGGCGAGGCTTTGCAAATCGGTGCGCGGATGGGTGATGAGAACTTGCGGGTCTTTTTGAAAGGCGGCCATGACCGCTTTGGCTGGCACGCCCGCGCGCACCATATTGAGCGGGATAAAACTGTTCGATCCCATGCCGAAATCGATAGCGCCAGCGCCCAATAACTGAGCAATATTAACCCCTGGCCCACCGCCGCGTAGCGTGACATCTAGGCCCGCGCGCCGATAGAGCCCAAGGGCTTTGGCTTGGTAAAACCCGCCTTGCTCGGCTTGCGCCTTCCAATCGGTGGCGAAGGTGACGGGTTCGAGGGCATGAGCGGGGGTAAAGACGGGGACAAGGCCGCACAGCATAAACAGCGCAAAAGCAAAGCGTAAAGAGGGTTTCAAAAGGGTGTCGAGGTGCATCATAATTAGGCTTTCTTGGGTTGCCTTTTTAAGGCTTTAACGAGACAACCTATGGACAGCAAACTGCCAGACCCAAGCAGGGTCGTCAATTAGGGAAACCACGGATATGCAAAACCAAGCGCCATTTTGGCAAACCACCGCGCTGGCCGATATGGATGAGGCACAATGGGAAGCCGTATGCGATGGCTGCGCCAAATGTTGTTTGGTGAAATTGCAAGACGAAGACACCGGCGAACTGGCGTTTACCAATTTGGCCTGCCGCCAACTCGACTTGGGGACGTGCCGCTGCAAAGACTATGAGCGACGCACGCAAGTTGTTTCCGATTGCGTGAAGTTGACCAAAGATAATTTGGCCCAAATTGATTTCATGCCGCCAAGCTGCGCTTACCGTTTGCTGAACGAGGGCAAAGATTTGCCCGATTGGCACCCCTTGGTTAGCGGCACGCCCGCAAGTGTGGTGGAAGCTGGGATGTCGGTTCATGGACGCGTGATACCGGAAAATGAAGGCGATGAAGACGCCGAAAACCATGTCGTGGACTGGCCCTTCGACGAAAAAAAGTAAAGTTTCGGCATTTTTTAAGTCCTTGTTTTATCCGCTTTTTTTTCAAAAATATATACGTAGTAGGCAAGTAAGCCATTGAAAAACAATAAAAATTTTGAATTTTCGATTGACACCGCCCCGCTCGTTTGATAGGTTTATGGCATAACAACAATAGTCATAAGACATGCAGCTGGCGCTCTTTGCCCCCGTTGAGACGCATTTCAAACGTCTTGCGACAGAGGCCAAGCGGACTGATTTATTAAAACCAATATAAAATCACGAATAAAAAAATGACCCCAAATCGATCTGAAAAAACCTTGCAAAATTTGCAAGATAATCTGCTGGCAGATATTGAGGCGATGCGAAAAAATATTCAGGCGCGAGTGCCCAGCGATATTGAAGACGTATCCGAAGCCTATGAGCGTTATGCCCGCATCCTCACCATGTTGAGTAAAACATTGGAGGTGATGAGCCGCCTGCAAACCCAGAAAAAAAAGGATGCAATACCCCAAGGTGACCCGCAAAACCGGCAATCGCTTGTCGCCGATATTGAGCAAAAATTGGCCCGGCTGGCGCAAGCCGAAGCTGCGTCGCCACCTTCTGAGGGGGCTGAGTGATGCCGAAGTCGCAGCGCTTTACTGGCATTGGGGGCTAAGGGCAATCAGCTGGCCTTATGTGAAGACACCGCTTGGCATTTTTTCACGCCGCGTCCGGGCTGGCGACTTTGGGATGAGGCGAGCCAAGATTTCCTTATTTTCAACGCTACCGATTGGCAATCGGTTTTGCCGCAAGACAGCGCCCCTGCCAGTCTCATCACCACGCTAGAAGCGGTGGTCAATATCACCGAGCCGAGCCTGATTAGCCTGCCGTCGCACACGATATTTTTTGGCGTAGCGGTGAAAGTTCTGGAGGCCATTGAGGGCGCCCAAAGCTGGAGCTTAGGCGTGGCCGGCAGCACCAACCGGTTTGGCAATGGGCTGTCGCTTGCTGCTGGCAGCGAGATACGTGGGCCTGCCGATCCATCGACGATCTATTGGAGCAACACACCGATTTTGGCGACAGCCATAAATGGCACCTTTACCAAGGGGCGCGTCGCCATTGCGATTTACTATTTGCGCTTGCCGATACCAGACGCGACATAGTGCTTTGGGCGTTTTGGCGTGTCTTTCAGCTAGCCATGCCCATGGTCTGTGATATGTTGAGGCATATTTTGGAGGATATTATGTCACGATTGACCACACACGCCCCGAGCGTGAGCGAAGCCATTGAAAGCCGTTTTTCTTGCCGCGCCTTTCTCGATAAGCCGGTTGCCCAAGACGATGTGAAATACATTGTCGACACCGCCATGCGCGCGCCTTCGGGCGGCAATTTGCAGCCTTGGCATGTCTATGTTTTGCAGGGCGAGCCGCGCGACCAATTGGTGCAAACCATTGCTGAAAAAGGTCTGGAAAATCCGGCTGGCGAAGGCTCAGAATATAATATTTATCCGCCCAAGTTGAAATCCCCCTACACCAATCGCCGTTTTGAACTTGGCGAAAAAATGTATGAATCGATGGGTGTGGCGCGCGATGATAAAGCCGCTCGCTTTGCTTGGCTGGCCAGTAATTTCACGTTTTTCAATGCACCTGTTGGCATGTTTTTTGCGCTCGATAAAACCATGCAAGAAGGCCAATGGTCGGACATGGGCATGCTCATTCAAACCATGATGTTGCTGGCGCGGGAACGTGGCTTGCACACTTGCCCGCAAGAAGCTTGGGCGATTTGGGCGCCAACGGTGAAAGCGCATCTGGATATTCCAGATCACATGACGCTGTTTTGTGGCCTCGCGCTTGGCTATGCCGACCCCGACGCCCCCGTCAACACATTGGAGAGCCCGCGCGCGCCGACGGACGAAATGGTCCAGTACCTAGGCTTTTAAATGGGCGAGCTATCTGAAATCTTTCTGTGGGCGGGCAGTGCGATGGTCGCCTTTGGCGTGGCTTATGCGTTGGCCGCTCCGTTTCGAGACGGGCACAAAAAAGCCCCGCTGCTGGCGGTTCTTTTTGTCGTGCCGAGCGCGGCTTTGGCGCTTTATCTATATTTGGGCAATCCCCAAACGCCCGACCAACCGCTATCGCCACGCCTAGAGGGTGCCTTGGCGGATTTGCCACCGGCGGCGATTATGGCGCGGTTGGAAAATGAAATTCGTCTGCGGCCCCAAGATGCCGAAGGCTGGCGTTTGCTGGCGCGTTTGCGCACCACGGTGGGCGAGCATGCCAAAGCTGGCGATGCTTGGCAGCGCGTGATGGAGCTAACGGCGGCCACCAGGCCTATCGACACGGAAGCGCAAGTCGGCTTGGCGCAATCGCTGATTGAGCAAGATGGCGGCGTGGTCAATGAAGTGGCGGTGGCCCTTCTCGATGGTGTGTTGAAGGAAGACGGCAATCATTTATTGGCGCAATTCTGGCGGGCGCAGGCTTGGACACAGCAAGGCGAAGACGCCAAAGCGCGCGCGATTTGGCGAAACCTTCGGGCTAATTTGCCCGATGAGGCGCCGCTTGCCAAAATGCTAGATAAGCAGCTTTCCCAACCAAATTAACCGTCCCAAACCTGCGGCAACGAGCCACCCTTGGACGGCCCGCATGGCCATAGCCAAGCGCCGCCGCAAAAGCCTATACTGGCGCCATGATTGCAAAATTTACTCCCAAACAAACGCGACTGGCAGCCATTGCTGGCGGACTTGCCTTTTTGGCTGTGGCCGCAGGGCTGGCGCTCACCGCGCTGGAAGACAATATCGTGTTCTTCCGCTCGCCCAGCGAAATCGCTGCCAATCCGGCGATTCCGGGCGAAGCTATGCGCGTCGGTGGTTTGGTGCGCGAGGGCAGCGTCGTGAGAGACGGTTTGCGGGCAAAATTTGAAGTCACAGATTTGGCACATAATATAAGTGTCTCGTATGAAGGCATGTTGCCCGATCTGTTTCGCGAAGGCCAAGGGGTGGTCGCGGAAGGGCGCTTCAACGCCGAGGGCCTGTTTGTGGCCGACACGGTTTTGGCCAAACACGACGAAACCTATATGCCGCCCGAAGTCGCTGAGGCGCTCGAGAAATCTGGCAATTATAATCAGCCACACCCAGGCAAGGCGGGCACGCAATGATTGCCGAGCTGGGTCATTTTATTTTGGTCTTGGCGCTGGTCGTCGCGCTGGCACAAGCTTTTGTGCCCCTGGCTTTCTTGCGCCACGAGACGGGCAACGCGACGGCTCTGTCTTTCGCCACACGCGCCTCTTACCTGCAAGTTCTCCTCATTGGGGCTTCTTTTGCGGCGCTGACCTATGCTTTCGTGCGGTCCGATTTTTCGCTGATGGTGGTCTTCGCCAATAGCCATGCCGCCAAGCCGATGATTTATAAAATCGCGGGCGTTTGGGGCAACCATGAGGGCTCGATGCTTTTATGGACGCTTATCCTAGCCGCTTATGGCGCCGCTTTTGCGCTGACTTCCAAGCGCCTGCCCGCGCGTTTTTCTTCTTTCGTCATGGTGACCCAAGGCCTCTTGGGATCGGCTTTTCTCTCCTTTCTTTTATTCACCTCCAATCCATTTGCGCGCCTTTTGCCCGCGCCTTTTGCGGGCCAAGGTCTGACGCCGATTTTGCAGGACCCCGCTTTGGCAGCCCACCCGCCTTTGCTATATGCGGGCTATGTTGGTTTTTCCATGAGCTTTGCTTTCGCCATTGCCGCATTGGCAACCGCCGGTGAGCCGCATGAGGGGCGCGACAATAATTGGGCCCGCTGGATGCGCCCGTGGATTTTAACCGCGTGGATTTTTCTAACTTTGGGCATCGCGCTGGGGTCTTATTGGGCTTATTACGAATTGGGCTGGGGCGGCTTTTGGTTCTGGGATCCGGTAGAAAACGCCTCGCTGATGCCATGGCTGGCGGGCACGGCTTTGCTGCATTCGGCCCTTGTGGCGGAAACCCGCGACACGTTAAAACGCTGGACGCTCTTGCTGGCCATCGTCACTTTCGCTTTGTCCTTATCGGGCACGTTTTTGGTACGCTCTGGCGTGTTAACCTCGGTGCATGCTTTCGCCAATGATCCCGAGCGCGGCGTTTATATTCTCGCCATATTGGTCGGCTTCACGGCTGGCGCTTTGGCGCTTTATGCCTATCGGCTACCCAAATTAGCCCCCGATGGGGCCTTTCAACCAGTGAGCCGCGAGGGGCTTTTGCTGGCCAATAATATTTTCCTCGCCACCGCCACGGTCACAGTTTTTGTTGGCACTATTTATCCGCTGGTTCTAGATGGTTTGGGCATGGGAAAAATCTCCGTTGGCGCCCCGTATTTTAATGCGGTGTTTGCCCCTCTCGCCGTGCCATTTGCCATTCTCTTGCCGCTGGGGCCTTTGCTTACTTGGCGCCAAGGCCACTTGGCGCCTTTGCGAGTTTATGTCGCCATGGGCGCGGCGGCGGCTTTATTGCTGACGGTTAGTCTCGTGCTCCTGCGCGGCCCCCATTCAATTATGGTGCTGGCTTTATTCGCGGCGTCTTTCTGGTTGGTGCTGGGCGCGGGCCTTGATTTATATCGCAAACTCTTCCCCCATCGCGCCAAGCTATGGCGCTTCTGGAGCTTGCCGTCGACCGCTTTTTCAGCCCCGCTCGCCCATGGCGGCTTGGGCGTTTTAATGCTGGGCATTTTGGCGGCGACACAATGGCGCGAAGAAGTTGTGGTGGCCGCCAGCCCAGGCCAAGAAATAGATATCGCCTCCATCACCTTGCGCTATGACGGCTTGCGCGAAATCGAGGGCCCGAATTATCGGGCCGAGCAGGCTCGCTTGAGCTATCTCACGGGCGCGCATGCGGGCAGCTATTTATTTCCAGAACGACGCTTCTACGAAGCCGAACGCTCGCAAACCACCGAGGCGGCCATCACCACAGATTTGACGGGTCACCTCTATGCGGTGGTTGGCGAGACGGCCAATGACAAGCGTGTCTTGCGGATTTGGTATCACCCCTATGTGGCCTTCATCTGGCTCGGCGCACTGCTGATGGCAGCCGGCGGAGGCTTCGGCTTGCGTACCCGGCTAAGGCGCGGCGCGTGATAGGCCGGCTGCTTAGTCTCGCTTTTCTTTTGGCTGGCCTTTGGGTCCTGCCCGCTCAAGCCCTCGACCCTGGCGAAGCGCTGAGCAACCCTGCCTTAGAAACCCGCGCCCGCGCGCTTAGCCAAGAGCTGCGCTGTCTGGTTTGCCAAAACCAATCCATCGACGATAGCGATGCGCCTTTGGCGCGTGATTTACGCCAAATGGTGCGCACGCGCCTCTCGGCTGGCGATAGTGATGCGCAAATCCGTGCCGCTGTGGTCGAGCGCTATGGCGAGTTCGCTTTGTTCCGCCCACGCCTTGCCAGCCATACGGCGCCGCTTTGGGCGATGCCAATTATCATTTTGCTGCTCGGCGGATTTTTTGGCTTTCGCCTGATGCGTCAAAAGACTTCAACCCCGCCGCAATAAAAGCTAGTCTGCCCCTATGGACGCGCCCCTACGCCTTTTGCTGGTCGAAGACGACCTGAAAGCTGCCGATTTATTGGTAGAGCGATTTCGCGCGCAAGGCCTAGATGTCACCCATGCCGCCGATGGCGAATTGGGTCTAGCCGCCGCGCAAGACACAAGCTTTGACGTGATGGTCGTCGACCGCATGATGCCAAAATTAAACGGCGTCGAGATGGTCCGCCAATTGCGCGCGCAAGGGCAAGAGACGCCGGTGTTGTTTTTATCCGGTCTTGGCGATGTCGAAGATAGGGTCGATGGGTTTGCCGCTGGCGGCGATGATTATTTGGTCAAACCTTATGCTTTTGCCGAGCTGCAAGCGCGGGTTCTGGCGCTCACCAAACGCCAAGCCCAAACGCCAGAAACGATTTTACAGCTTGCTGATTTGACCCTCGATGTGGTGGCGCGCCGTGCCACGCGTGCCGACACAGTGCTGGAGTTAAACCCGCGCGAATTTACGCTGTTGGAATATTTGCTGCGCCAAAAAAACCAAACCGTCACCCGCACGATGTTGCTGGAAAACGTTTGGAACTACGCCGCTGACATGCAAACCAATGTGGTCGATGTGCATATCTCGCGCTTGCGTGCCAAGCTTGATAAAGGCTTTGAAACCCCGCTGCTGCACACGCTGCGCGGGCAGGGGTTTGTGTTGAAAGAGGCCGCGTCATGAGCCTTTTGCGCGCTACCTCGTTTCGCGCCGCCATGGCCTATACGGCTGCTTTAACCGTGGCGGTGGCGCTCGTTTTGGGGCTGTTGTACAACCGCCTTGAGCAGCGCTTATTGGATATGCAAGACGCGGTTATTTGGCGCGAGGCGGCCAATCTTTCGCGCGTCTATGAGCAAGAAGGCACGCAAAGCCTGGCCACGCTGGTGAGCATAAAAGCTGATTTAAATCAGGGCTTTGTGCTTCGTCTGTCGAACGCTTTGGGCGTGTATTTGGCGGGCAATCTGGCACCGTTTCCGTCGCCGGAAAACACCCAAGCCGCGCAAGATGGCTGGTTTTATGTCACCACCCCACAAACCCAAATTCGCGCTCGCCTCTTGCGTCTCGATAATGATTTAGTGGTTCTGCTCGGCCAAGATATGCACGATACGCAAAACCTGCTGGCCACGATGGTTCGTCTTTTCGCCCTCGCGCTTTTGGGGCTGATGATTTTCGGACTGGCAGGCGGCGCGCTTTTGGCACGCCGCAATTTGGCCCGCGTGGCCAAGCTCAACCAAGAGTTACAACCTGTCTCGCAAGGCCAATTCGCTAGCCGTGTGTCCATCGATGCAAGCGGCGATGAATGGACGCTGATGGCGGGCCATATCAACACCATGTTGGCGCGCATCGAAAGCCTGATGGCGGACACCAAACAAGTCAGCGATAATTTGGCGCATGATTTACGAAAACCCCTGACCCGATTGAAAGCGCGCCTCGAAGCCTTGCTGGAGCAAAGCGAAGATGCGGCGCGCGATCAATTGGCCGATGCTTTAGAAGATGTCGACGGATTGCTGCATAGTTTTGCCGCGCTTCTCGCGCTGTCTCGCCTCGAAAGCGGTGCTGCGAAACTCACCCGCCAGCCGATAGACGGGGCAGAGTTGTTAACTAATTTGCATGATTTATTCGAAGCCGTATTTGTCGACAAACAAATGCGTTTGGTTTTAGACGTCACGCCAGTAAGTGGTTTTGAGGGGGATGAGCCTTTGCTGGTTCAGGCCGTGGCCAATCTTTTGGAGAATGCACTCGCCCATGCCAGCGTGCCCGATAGCCAAGTGGTTCTGGCCTTGCACGAAGCTGAGGGCGATA
>JABHDF010000017.1 GCA_018673175.1 Rhodobiaceae bacterium
CAGTGATTTATTCGCTATATGGCGGTCTCAAAGCCGTGGCCCTGACCGACATTATTCAAGTCGTGGTTTTGGTAGCCGGTGGATTTGCCATCACCGCCATCGTCTTGGCCAAAGTTGGCGCCGGAACCGGTATTTTTGGCGGTCTAGGCATTTTAATGGCCGACCTTCCAGGACACTTCAAAATGATCTTGTCTCCCGAAAATCCAAGCTATGGCAATTTGCCGGGTATTTGGACGCTGTTGGGCGGTTTGTGGGTGTTGCACTTCTCCTATTGGGGTTTCAACCAATATATTATCCAAAGAGCCTTGGGGGCGGAAAGCCTTGCCGAAGCGCAAAAAGGTTTGGTCTTTGCGGCGGCGCTGAAATTGCTGATACCGGTGATTGTTGTAATCCCGGGTATTGCGGCTCTGTATCTGGCTAAAAATGGCCAGCTCGATATGGCTCGCCTGACAGCCAGCCCCGATTCCACCTATGGTATTTTGATGAGCTTGGTGCCCGAAGGCCTTCGCGGTCTGGTATTTGCGGCGCTGATTGCCGCCATTGTGTCGTCTTTGGCATCGATGATGAACTCCATCTCGACCATTTTCACCATGGATATTTACCGCGATATTCTGGCCAAAAGCCGCAGCGAGGCCCATTATGTGTTGGTCGGTCGCTTGACCTCTGTGGTTGCCATTGTGATTGCCGTGTTCTTGGCCAAGCCGTTTTTGGGCGGCATGGAAAGCGCCTTCCAAACTATTCAGGAATATACTGGCTTCATCGCTCCGGGCATTGTCTCGGTCTTCTTGCTCGGCATGTTCTGGAAAGGCTGTAACGCGCAAGGTGCTTTTGCCATGTTGTTCGTTTCTATCGTGGCCAATGTTGCGTTGAAATTTGCGGCGCCAGATCTGGCCTTTGTCATCCGCATTTGGCTGGTGTTTATGAGCTGTTTGGTCACTGGTTATGTGGCCTCACGCTTGGCAGCGCCGGCACCAGCAGAACGAGTGATTGTGCTCGGTCAGATAAACTTTGCCACATCGACTGGTTTCAACCGCTCAGCCTTGGCGCTGACGGCCATCCTCGTCGGCATTTACGCAGTCTTCTGGTAAGACGGTGAGAGCTTTACGCCTGCCTCTTTTATTGGTTTTTGCGCTCAGCCTGGTTGTGGCAACACAACCGGTGCTGGCGCAATCTGCCAGCTATCGCGGTTTCGACGAACGCGTCGGGCAAACTGCCTTACCGCTATGGGGCGGGGTTCAGCTTGAAAATTTGGCGTTTAATCCGCACAGCCGCAGTTTAGAAATCTCTGTGCCCGTGCCGATACTGCCAAATGTAGGTTTTCATCGTCAGGCTTATGAAGTTGAAAACAGTTTCGGGCGGGTCGATCAGATGGGTGGGTCGCAAATGGTGCGGGCTGCTTTGCCGTTTGGCCTGACCTTAGAAGCTGGCGCCATGGTCGATGGGTTTGGTAATCGGCAAAATGACTTTGTCGGCCTGACCTTTAGATGGTCAGATTTGCGCCACCGTCATAGCCGCATGGCGCGCTATAAGGCTGGCCCTATACCGCGCAAGGAAACGTCTTCATCGGGCGGCTTCCCGCTGCTGAAAACCGCAGGCACCATCGCCTTAATTGCCTTATTGGCCGGCGGCGGCGGCGGTGATCCTGTACCTAATCCAAACCCAAATCCGGGGGATGGCACATGGAGGCTGGTATGGAGCGACGAGTTTTCCGCCTCGGTGTTGGATACCAAAAAATGGAACACCACAGACAGTTATAATAGGCCGCAGTGTTTCGGCGGCTATAATGATGAGCAGCAATGCTACACCTCAAGCCCGAATAATATTAGCATCGTCAATGGCAACCTTGTTTTGACCGCGCGCCCTGAATTGGGCCTTAATGAAGGCCGCACCTATACCTCTGGGCGTATTCAAAGTGCCGGCAAGGGCGATTTTATCTATGGCAAGTTCGAGGCGCGCATTAAATTGCCGGTTGGGCAAGGCTCTTGGCCGGCTTTCTGGATGCTGCCAACAAATCCAAGCTATGGCGGCTGGCCGGAATCCGGCGAAATCGACATCATGGAAGCTATAAATCTTGGCGTCGATGGCGAGCACGCAGTGCATGGCACAGCACATTTTGGCTACCCGAAAGGCCAGGTTGGCGACAAGATAAATCTCGACGATATTAACGCCTTCCATACCTATGCCGTCGAATGGTATCCCAATGAAATGCACTGGACCATCGACGGCGCGCAATATGCCTCAGCCACACAGGGTGAGTGGTATACCAGCGGGGAGCGAATTAATGCGAATGCGCCGTTTGACCAGCCGTTTCACATGATCCTCAATTTCGCGGTCGGCGGCAGATGGCCGGGCGATACCGATGGCACGAATTTCCCGCGTCAGATGGAAGTCGATTATGTGCGGGTCTATCGATGCGAGGGCAGTTCCGCCTCATCTTGCAAAAACTAGGCGCCTAATGGCCACCGCTAAAGGCACCAAGTTTCAGGTCATAATCAACCGCTAGCTGATAATCAGGGTCATCATCGCTGATGTAGGCAAGAACATAAATGAAGCATTGTGTGTCGAGGGTGTCTCTCCCCTCTCAATTGCAGCCTCGGTTTGTCGAGCCTACCTGTCAGCATCAGACTTATTAAGAAACGGTTTGTTTACACTTGCGACACCGGCGTTGCGCACTTGCGCCTCCCACCTATGTCCTCTTTTGCGTATAGACGCCATTACACACGACCTCCACTTTGGCACTACTGTGGCAAGGCTTGTTCTTGGGTCTGGGGCTGAAGAGAGACAATGGCTAAGCCACTGATCTACTTGTGGTAACTGGCGCACCCGACAGTATTCGAACCTCTGACCTCTGCCTTCGGAGGGCAGCGCTCTATCCAGCTGAGCTACGGGTGCTTACCGCTCTTATAGCGGGTTTTTTCGACTTCACCAAACAAATGCATTTGTGGCGCAGGCAACCCTATGGCTGGCCAGCCTAGGCTTTGTTTATCGCCCGAAACGCTCCACGCGCGCCGATGTATAGCACCACGGGGCCGATGAAAATGCTCGGCAAGCCAGGCAAAAAGCCGATGACGCTAAGCCAATCGGCGGCCCCAAAGACATTGTCTCCGACGCTCAAAGCCCGATTTCCCGAGGCATTGCCAATCCAGTAAAATGCCGTGAAAGTCCACGCGCAATAAATCAGACCCCAGGCAAAAAACCCCATCATTTTTTCGCTAATCTCTAGCTTGGGCAAGGTCAATGCCACAAGCACGGTGAGCAAGCCATTGGTCACGCCGCCGCTATGGGCGCGAACCCAGCCTTCGGTGGTGCCATAGACACCGAATTCGAGGAATTTCCCAGGCCAAATCTCAAGCCCGCCCAGCATGTTGAACATCAACATAAAGCCAGCCAAAAGGCTGACCAGAATGACCAAGAAGCCATGGGCAATCATGAGTTTTTGATATCTATCCATCTCGGGTTCCTCCAAAGACCTTATTCGCCAGCTGGCAGAGCCGCAAAGGGTACCGGCATGTCTGGGTGTTTTGTGTCGAGCAAGGGAATGGGTTGCGAGGCGGGCATATTGGCATAGCCGTGAATCCATTCTTGCATCCATTCAGGATCTATTTCATCGCGCGCATCGTGGCCTGGCAAAAGGGCGCGCAGCAAAAAGGGGCCGACATGATACATCATCGAACTCATTTCACGCGCCAGCTCCAGCCATGTGCTGGGCTTGTGCAAGACGCCGTCTTTTTTCAGCGCCACCATCATGGCTTTCAGGCCGTGGCCCACCACATGAAAAGAGCCGTGAAACACGCCCAAGAAGCGCGGCAGATACCGGCCCGAATAAGCCATATAGCAATCGAGCGCGACGGTTTTATGTTCGGTCTCCTCAATCATATGCACCAGCCAGAAGGAAGTGATATGCGGGTCGGCATTTTTAAACAGCTGCAGGCGCTTTTTCAGCAGCCAGCGGGTAAAGCCATTGGTCATGGTTTCAAACCCGGCTGAATAGGCCAGGCGATGCTCGAGGCTTTTGCCGCTCAGGTCTTTCCAAGACTTCGCCATTTTCTCTTCGACTTGCACAAATTCGGGATAGCCATTGGCGGTCAAAATATCGTTCAGTCGGCGATGACATTTATAGTGTTGGCTTTCTTGGCCGCAAAAATCTCGGATATCTTGGTGCAAGTCAGGGTCTTCGATATGTTTGGCGGTTTCTCTGCCGTTCTTCACAAGGAAGGGCTCGAGATGCGGCATGGTCAAAGACAGGCCATTGAACATATGGCTACGCACCCGTTTCCCCGGAATCCATACAGGCTCTAGATCCTCTGGAAAGGCGAAATCAAAATCGCGGATGACAATGGCATCTACGTCTTTTTTCTTGTACGTGAACATTTTACGCCCCCTGACAGATATTTGAAAAATCCATTCCAAAAGACTGTCAGTTTCGACGGTTCAGGTCAAGGCGCGGGAGGGCGAGGCTTTACTGCGCGGTTTCGGGAACCTGCATCAGCTCGACCAACATGCCGCCCATGTCTTTCGGGTGGACGAAAATAATTGGGGTGCCATGGGCACCGATGCGCGGCTCTCCCAGCACGCGGGCACCTTTGGCGACCATGTCGTCGCGCGCGGCCAACAGGTCATCGACCTCAAAGCAGATGTGATGTTGTCCGCCCAGCGGATTGTTTTTCAAAAACCCGGTGATGGTGCTGCTCCCGTCAATCGGCTCGATGAGCTCTATTTGGCTGTTTGGCAAATCGACGAAACAGACCCAAACGCCTTGCTCTTCCATTTTAAACTTTGCGCCAATTTTTGTCGCTCCCAGAACATCGCGATATAGCTTTACCGCTTCGTCAATGGAGGGGGTGGCAACGCCGACATGGTTTAAACGTCTGATCATGGGAGGCTCCTGTTTGGGGTTATTTGTGACTGGTGAGTTTCATAAAGATG
>JABHDF010000013.1 GCA_018673175.1 Rhodobiaceae bacterium
TACTTTCGTAATCGCAGCGGTAAGCGTCGTCTTGCCGTGGTCAACGTGACCAATCGTGCCAATATTACAATGCGGTTTTGTCCGCTCAAACTTTTCCTTCGACATGTCGTTCCTCGTTCCGTTTGGGGCTTGGCCCCGTTTTAAATTTCGTTTCGCCCAACCTTCGTTAGACTGGAGCGGGTGAAGGGAATCGAACCCTCATCTTCAGCTTGGAAGGCTGTTGCTCGACCATTGAGCTACACCCGCCTCTTAATCTTTACGCCCGCGCACAACCCCGCGAAGGCTCATTTGGACCCACCTACCGCCATGACCCGATGGCCATTGGGGCAAAATGGTGGGGGGAGTTGGATTCGAACCAACGTAGGCATAGCCAACGGGTTTACAGCCCGTCCCCTTTAGCCACTCGGGCATCCCCCCGCCCAAAGGTAAAACCTCGTGCCAGCTTTCAAGCAAACACTTGATTTTAATACGAAATTAATGCACAAAACCTTGTCCGCTAGTCTCATTTTCAACCGAAAAAGGGCCCAGCGACGCAATATTTGCACATCAATGTCATCAGCCTTATAAGGAATTGTATGTCCAAGCGCAAGCCCAACCACTTAAGAAATAAAAGAAAAATCCCCGCCGAGAGTGCGGTGACTTTGCTGTATGGCACCCATGCGGTTCGCGCGGCTTTGGAAAACCCGAAACGGCGGGTGAACAAGCTATTCGCCACCCAAAACGCGGCCAACGAGCTGGAAGCGATTTGCGCCAAACGAAACATCTCAGTAGAGCTTCAAACCAGCGGCGAATTAGCCGGACTTTTGCCATCTGACGCGGTGCATCAGGGCATGGTATTGGACGCCAGTCCCCTGCCCCCCGTCTCGCTAGAAGACGCGGCCGCCTCGGGCAAATTGCTGATTATTCTCGACCAAGTATCGGATCCGCGCAATGTCGGCGCTATTTTGCGCGCCGCCGCCGTGTTTGGCGCGGGCGGCGTGATTGTGACCAAACGCAATAGCCCGCCACCGGCTGGCACTTTGGCCAAAACGGCGGTGGGGGCTTTGGAAGTAATGCCCTTGATTGAAGTGACCAATTTGGCGCGCGCGCTGGAAATGCTGCACAAGGCTGGCTATATGAGCGTCGGCCTAGACGAACACGGCGAAGTGCTGATTGACGAAGTATCGAAGGACCGCCCGATTGCCGTGGTGATGGGCGCAGAAGGCCCGGGTCTTCGTCGTCTGACGCGCGAAACCTGCGATATGCTAGCCCGCCTGCCCGTCGCCGAATGCGTCACGGGCGAAGCCTTCGCCACGCTCAACGTGGCCACGGCAACGGCGGTTACGCTCTACGCGCTTACGCGTTAGGGCTACTTAAAGTTTATTGTGGGCGCCATCGCATAGCACGCCTTTGGCGGAGGCTTTGCAGCCGCAGAAGTAAACTTGGCCATCTTTTTCAGCTGTATAGGCGACGGGTTCGAAATCGCTGCCATTATGTTTGCCATCGCAAAACGGCTGTCGCGTCGACTTGCCGCAAGAACACCAAAAATAGGTTTTTCCCGCTTTGACTTCGGTTTTATAAGGCGCTTTTTGTGGACATTCCGCTTGGCTCATGTGGGGCTCCCGTGACTACTTTGTTTACACTGCTGCGATGACTATAGGGGGCAGAGCATTTCGGGCGCAATAAAAAAGCCCCGCCATTTCTGGCGGGGCTTTCTCAATTCAATTTGGGGAGACTACTGAAGGTTCTCAATAATCGTCACATTGGCCATACCACCGCCTTCGCACATGGTTTGCAGGCCGTATTTGCCGCCTTTGCGTTGCAAAGCATTGACCAGCGTGGCCATCAATTTCGTGCCAGAGCCGCCCAATGGGTGACCCAGCGCAATCGCGCCGCCGTGCACGTTCAGTTTTTCTTCGTCGACGCCCAATTCTTTGGCGAAAGCTACCGGAATGGAGCCGAAAGCTTCGTTGACTTCAAACACGTCAATGTCTTCGATCGACAGACCGGCTTTTTCCAACGCGCGTTTGGTGGCCGGAATTGGCGCTTCCAACATGATGACCGGATCGTGACCCATAACCGACAGGTGGATGATTTTGGCCAATGGTTTCACGCCTAGTTTTTTCAGGCCCTCTTCATTAACAATCATCACGCCCGAGGCGCCATCGCAAATTTGGCTGGCCGAGGCTGCCGTGATGACCCCATCTTCTGACAAAAGCTTGACGCCCGAAATGCTCTCGATGCTGGCGTCAAAGCGGATACCTTCATCGGTTTTGTGCATTTCTTTGTCGCCATCTTCATTGGTTACTTCAACCGGTACGATTTCCGTATCAAAGGCACCGGCTTGGGTGGCGGCAATGGCGCGCTCGTGGCTGCGATACGCATAGGCATCGACGTCTTCTTTGCTCAGACCGTATTTCTTGGCGACCATTTCGGCACCGACAAATTGGCTGAACTGAACATTTGGATAGCGCTCTTGCATGTTCGGGGACACATAAAAGCCGTGCCCTTCTTTGAACGGCAGCGAGATCGGCAGACCCATCGGCACGCGGCTCATGCTTTCTACGCCAGCGGCGATAACGCAATCCATAGTGCCAGACATCACCGCTTGGGCGGCAAAGTGAATGGACTGTTGCGACGAACCGCACTGGCGGTCGATCGACGTGGCTGGCACGCTCTCTGGCAATTTAGAGGCCAGAACCGCGTTCCGGCCAATGTTGCCTGCTTGCTCGCCAGCTTGGCCCACACACCCCATAATGACATCTTCGACAGATGCCGGATCGGCGCCGGTACGGTCGATGAGGTTGTTGATGACTTCGGCAGCCAAATCAGCTGGATGCCAGTCTTTAAGTTTCCCGTCGCGGCGACCCCCTGCGGTGCGCGCTGCGGCTACAATATATGCTTCTGCCATGTGGCTCTCCTAATGTTGTAAAATTTTTAAAATTCACTTGAGGACTGTCATACCAAATGCGGCGGCGCTCCGACAAGTGAATTTTCATTTGCACATTTGGCGCCACCGCTTAACATGACCGCAAATCTGATTGAGGAGATCACATATGAAAACGCGTATCACAGAACTATTCGGCATCGAGCATCCCATCATTCAAGGCGGCATGCACCATGTGGGCTATGCCGAAATGGCAGCAGGCGTTTCTAACGCTGGCGGGCTGGGCATTATTACGGGCCTCACCCAACGCACCCCAAAAGATCTGGCGAATGAAATCGCGCGTTGCAAAGACATGACCGATAAACCCATCGGCGTGAACCTGACCTTCTTGCCAGGCTTTGCCGACCCTGATTATCCAGGCTACATCGAAGCGATTATTGCCCATGACGTAAAAGTCGTGGAAACCGCCGGTCGCAGCCCTGAACAATATATGCCGATGCTGAAAGACGCGGGCATTAAAGTCATCCACAAATGCACCAGCGTGCGTCACTCGTTGAAAGCCGAAAAAATTGGCTGTGATGCGGTTAGCGTCGATGGTTTTGAATGCGGTGGACACCCCGGGGAAGACGATATTCCAAACATGATTTTGCTGCCGCGCGCAGCCGAAGAATTGAGCATTCCTTTTGTTGCCTCGGGCGGCATTGGCAACGCCAAGCAACTGGTTGCCGCTTTGGCGCTGGGCGCTGAGGGCGTCAACATGGGCACGCGTTTCATCGCCACCCAAGAAGCCCCCGTTCACCAAAACGTTAAAGACGCGCTTGTCGCTGCCAGCGAGCTGGACACGACGTTGATTATGCGTCCGCTGCGCAATACCGAACGGGTTTTGAAAAATGATGCGGTGAACCGTATTCTCGAAAAAGAGAAAGAGCTGGGCGCCGACATTAAAATCAACGACATCATGGATGAAGTGGCTGGCGTTTACCCGAAAATCATGTCGGATGGCGACATGGACTCGGGCGCTTGGAGCTGTGGCATGGTCGCAGGTCTTATCCACGATGTGCCTAGCTGTCATGATTTGATCAGCGGCATGATGAAAGAAGCCGATGAGATTATCTCGAAACGTTTAAAAGCTTTTGCGGCTTAAGCCCATCCGCTTTTAAGAACACGCAAAAGCCCCGCCCTTTGCAATAAAGAGCGGGGCTTTTTTATGTCACAAGCCTGGCGCTTTGCTAGGGGGTGACGATATTAAAGTCTGGGTTGAACTCATCCAGATTGCCAAACACCTTCATCAGCGCCAGTGGATTGCCGCCCACTTTGACATTGCCCTTCACAATCTCTTTTGGGAAGCTGGTCTTGCCGACCGCCACTTCATTAAAGATTGCGCGGGTCAGTGTCAGCGACGCATCCGGCGCCTTGGCTTGCTTGTTCGCGATATTGTTCAGCACGCTATTGTCGAGCGAGAGAACAAATTTCTCTTTGGTGTCGGTGAAATTCAAATTGATTTTCACTTCCACATCATCCAGCCCTTCGGGATTAAACCGCACGGCCATGAAATCTAGGAACATGCCGGTTGGCACCGAGCTGACGACATCTTGGCTGGCGGTGCGAACGCTGCCGCCTTTGACCACGCCCTCGCGCAATTCTTGCGCGCCCGTTAAGTAGAAATTGCGCCAGGGCCCGCTTTCCGCCTGATAGCCCATTTGTTCATAGGCATCCGCCAATAAGGCGCGCGCTTGTTTGTGCTTGGGATGGGCAAACACATAATGGTTCAACAACTCCGACGCCCACCGATAATCGCCCGCTTCCATAGCTGTTTTGCCTTGGCGCAATAGGCCATCGGGCCCGCCTGCCAATGCCATCATTTTGCGACCGCGTACTTCTGGTTCTTGCGGGTTTAAATTGGCTGGCACGCCATCGAAAAAGCCGAGATAGAAATTATACACGGCGCGCACATTATGGCTCACCGTGCCGTAATAATCGCGGTTGTAGAATTCTTGCGCCAGCGAAGGCGGCAAATCCAACATGTTGGAAATCTCGGTCGACGTATACCCTTGGTTCATCAGGCGCACGGTTTGGTCGTGCATGAAACGATACATGTCGCGTTGTTTGGCGATATAGTCAGTGCCTCCCTCACGGCCCCAACGCGGCCAATGATGCGAGCCGAACACGACATCCGTGCGGTCGCCGAATAGCTCCAACATATCGGTTAAGTGGCGCGACCAAACCAACGCATCGCGAATTTTCGCGCCGCGCGGTGTGTAAAGATTATGCATCACGCCGTTGACTTCCTCGGCCACGCAAAGCGCTTTGAGGTGCGGCAGATAGAAAACAAATTCAGCCGGCGCTTCGGCTCCTGGTGTGAGTTGAAACTCGAACTCAATGCCGTCTAGTTTCAGTTTTTGACCGGTCTTGGTAATCGTATCCGTAGGCGTCAGCAACGTGATGGAGCCAAAGGCAACGCTTTTGCCAAGCCCGCTATCGATCGCGCCTTGTGGCGTGGCAGGCAGCAAATTGCCGAACATATAGCCAGCCCGACGCCCCATGGCATTGCCCGCAATCACGTTTTCGCTGGAAACTTCTTTGACGAAATGCTCTGGCGCGACAAACCGAATGCGGCCTGAGGCAAGATCTTTTTCATTGGCCAAAGCGCGCACGCCCGCAAAATGGTCGGCGTGACTATGGGTGGCCAAAATGGCCTTCACCGGACGTTTGCCAAAATGGCTATCGACCAATGCCATGGCGGCTTGCATGGTTTCTGTGGCGGTCAGCGGGTCGACCACAATCCAGCCCGTTTTACCTTCGATGAAGGTTACGTTGGCGAGATCATAGCCGCGCACTTGATAGATGCCCTTGCGAACTTCAAACAAACCGTGAATGGCATTGAGCTTGGCTTAAAGCTCAAGTTCAGGGCTTGCGCCCTGCCTTTGAGCCTGCTCCAAGCCAGCAAGCTGGCGTCGCAGTCGCCCGCCCATAAAAACGGGTCGCCAACAGCTTACGCCGTTGGACGTTGGGGAATTGAATTACTGACGGCCTCAGGATTCTGATATAATAGGAATCAAATCACACAGTGCATCGCTAAGAATGCAGGAGAAGAAAATGAAAAGCTGGCAATCGAAAGAGCTAAAATGCTGCTGGAATGCCGTTAAGCGCAACTATGCGAGCGCCAAAAATGACGTTTACAAACGGGAAACAGCACTTAGCGTTGTTGCTTTAGCTTTTCTTCTTTTTGTTATTATCCCCCAAGTTTTGGAATGTGGCTGGGCATCGCCCGCCCTCAGAACCATGATGTTTACCCTTTTCGGCATCGTCGGCCTGATGGGTTTTAGCATAAGCATTAAAAGACACGAGGAAGACAGAAGTCGAAACGCGCAGGCTCTCGTTGAGCACAAGGCACGCGAAAAGGCAGGTCAAATTGAAAGGATGCACTCTTGCATCCAAGAACTAACTTACGATTCTCCTTTTGCCGTTTTCCTTGGTGCTTTGCACGAATTAGAGACAATATTCGAAAAGCTAAGTTTTGAGATTAAAAAACTTTTGCTGCGCATTATTTGCTTTTTCATTCAATCGGACAGAATAAGAATGCACACGAGTGATTGTTCTCAGGAGAGCTTTGCACAGGAAGCTCGAATAAACTTTGCTTTCAAAACATTAAAGGAATTGTCGAATGGAAAACCCATAGAGGTTCTGAAGGAAAACCAATTCCTCTCGCTAGTACGCCTTAGTTTTATGACCTTCGAGGGCGAAAGCATGAAACTTGAGGGAGAAGATTTAACCGGTTGTGATTGGGAGGGCACTAGTTTCTATGACGCGTCAATTATAGACTGCAAAATAGGGGGAGAGCTATGTCTTTCGCCGAGCGACTTTAGGAATGTTCGCATTGATAAAAGCGACCTCGGCGGCACGTTAGTGAATATGAGTTCAGAATCATTCGCTTCTATGATGGGATACTTGGAAACAATGGACCCAAAAAATGATTTTATATATTTCACAGAAGCTGAACCAACTAATATTTTGCTTGGAGAGCCCTACAAGACTAAATTTCTCCGCCTATTGCGCTACGAAAAATAACAGTGATTGGTGTTAATACCCCCACTCGACGCCAGTACTAGGCAGTTAACCATTCGCCCAAACCACCGAAGCCTAGCCATTGAATAATTGTTTATTGTTCATCACCCACTTTTTTCTTCTGCATATTTTTAGCGAGGCCTCGAAGTTCATCTACCGCTATTTCGATCGGGTGCATTTTCGACGGGTCATTGTTTTTGGATTTTATCGCCATTAGACGGTCGGCGGGGTTATTACTGACCCAGCTCTTTGAGTAATCAGAGAGTATGTTTTTCCTGAGCTCAGATTCGTCCCCGCCGTAATATAAAAGCATACGTCGCTCCATATAATGGCGACTGAAGTAATCTCTTTCTAGTATCTCTGCCTTGTCCGCTTGATGGCTTAACACTCTTGCAACCCAAATAAATGGCGACAGCAATATGAGTAACAAGAAAAGCCATGGAAAAAATGCTAGCGGTTCTCTAGGAAAATCAACAAATTCTTTTTTCACACTGTAAGAAAAAACCGAAAGTAGAATGACGCTCAAGACGGCGACTGCTGCCAACATATAATAGAAAAAAGATCTATTTTTGTTTGCTTTCAATCCTTCAGAATTCTCATTCTTTTTCAAAGCATCTAAATCAACTTGATACCCCTGAATTTCCGACTTCATATCATTTCTGTCATTCTCCAATTTGACTTTTTCTAGCTCCAACTTTCCATCAAATTCAGCCGTTAAATTCCGAGTGACGTCTCGAACTTGTTGCTCAAACTTCGCCTTGGAAATAAGCATCTGATTTTCAAGCTCTTTGTTATTTTCTTCCAACTCATTCGAAGTTTTGTCCACTTTTTTAGCCGTCTCTTGATACGATTTGTGAAGTACTAAAAGTCTGTTCTCGTACCAGTCATCTTTAACTTTTTCAAAAAAAACTATTTTGAGCTCTGTATTAACATCACCGTATCTCCAGCCAGACTGACTCATAAAATCAGAAAATTCGCTTGATGCAAAATATGTCTTATCAGTGAGTCGACCTAAGGGCGCTTCGGGAAGGAGTTTCGCAACCTCGCTCAAGCGCATTGATACTATCCTTTCTGTGTCTCGATTTAATAGTTGGAACAGCACCTTGGCCTTTGTTAATGGAACTTCAGACATTTTCTCTCCCCCTAGTTAACGCAGTCCCAAAAATGAAAAGAAAACGTCACTCGCATGACACCGCAATTGAGGCTGGCAAATAATTTCCTAAAAATATTACCAAAGCTAAACACCGCCCCCAACGCCCACAACAAACCCAAGGTTGCCACCCCTCTCCAACTCGCCCCACACGTGTAACACCCCGTCTAATTTCAGTGCTAAGCTGGCCACATCCATTGGGTCAACGGCCCGATGGCTGGGGTTTAGAACTCCCCTCGTAAAGCGGACACATGCCGCTAAGCCCAAAGCTAGCGGCTTAGTGTTTCCTTAAGCATGAATTCGTTAAATTCCGTTACTTCGGCTTAGGCTGGGGTGACGGCGGAATATAGTGCCTCGGCCTAATACGTCGTGCCGTCTTTACGCGGTAAGTTCTAACACCCCAGCACCAGCGAAAGCTGGTGTTGGTTTTGTTCGAACAAGAAAAGAGGCAAAAATGTCCGCCCAAATATTCAACGCTTTCAACAACAGTTGGCCGATTGTGCAAATCACCATGCTGCTTTTCGCCACCCTCACCGCCGCGCTTTTAATTACCGTGCCGTGCTGGTTGCTCTCTCGCACGCTGGTTCAATTGCGCGCGCGCCAAAACACGCTGGCGCCCAACACGCTGCTGTCCGTCGCCCTAGAAGACGACATTGTGATTTTGAAATTGCGCCAAGACGCCCCGCTCACGGCGCAGGAAATCGTTCACATTCTGCCGCGATTATCGCAACAATCGCCCAGCTATCCGCCCGACCCGACGTCTACTTCAAAGACGCCGTAAACCGAGAAATCCGCGCGCAGGCTTCCACCAGATTTTCATCCGAAGTGGCATAGCTAATGCGGAAAAACGGCGATAGGCCGAACGCCTCGCCATGCACCACCGCCACGCCTTCGGCCTCTAGCAGCGCCGTGGCAAAGGCCTCATCGCTATCAATAAGCGTGCCATCGGGCGCCGTTTTGCCAATACAAGCCGCGCAGCTCGGATAAACATAAAACGCGCCTTCGGGCGTTTGGCAGTCGATGTGCTGGGCTTCGTTCAGCAGTTTCACCACCAAATCGCGGCGGCGTTTGAACGTCTTATTGTTCTCGGGAATAAAATCTTGCGTGCCGTTCAAGGCCTCCACCGCCGCCCATTGGCTAATCGAGGTGGGGTTCGAGGTCGACTGCGACTGAATTTTCGTCATCGCCTTAATCAGCTCCAAAGGCCCCGCGCAATAGCCAATGCGCCAGCCGGTCATGGCATAGGCTTTCGATACGCCGTTCATCGTTAGCGTGCGCTCGTACAGCGCGGGCTCTACTTGGGCGGGCGTGGCGAAAACAAAATTGTCATAGGTCAGATGCTCATACATATCATCGGTCAAAATCCAGACATGCGGATATTTTTTCAGCACATCGGTCAGCTTGCGCAATTCCGATTCCGAATAGGCCGCGCCCGTGGGGTTCGACGGCGAATTGAAAATAAACCATTTGGTTTTATCGGTAATCGCGGCTTCCAAATCTTCGGGCTGCAATTTAAAGCCGTCTTCGGCACGCGCTTCCACAACCACCGGCTCGCCGCCCGCCAAAGCCACAATATCGGGATAGCTCACCCAATAAGGCGCGGGAATAATAACCTCATCGCCCGGGTTCAGCGTGGCCATCATGGCGTCATAAATAACCGGCTTGCCGCCCGGTGCCACGAAGGTTTGCGCGGGCTCATAATCCAGCCCATTGTCGCGCTTCAACTTGGCGCAAATCGCTTGCTTCAGCTCATCAATGCCGGTCACGGCGGTGTATTTGGTCTCGCCGCGAGAAATCGCCTCTATCGCAGCCTGCTTGATGTTTTCGGGGGTATCAAAGTCTGGCTCGCCCGCGCCCAAACCAATGACATCGCGTCCTGCCGCGCGCAATTGACGAGCCTTATCGGTAACCGCCATCGTGGCCGAGGGGCGCACCCGTGAAAGACTTTTAGACAGAAATGACGACATGGGAAAACTCCTTGCTCGATACCCTATTTGAGCGCAAGTTACATGCTTGAGATAATGAAAACAAGAACGAAAGGATCGTCTCATGCCGAAAAGATTTAATTCGTCGTTACTGATTTTTGCCCTCGGTTTGCTGGTCGGCTGGGTTGGCGGCACCTCTAGCCTGCCCGAGCCAAAAGCAAGTCGCGCGCACCTGCCGAGCCGCGCCATATCTATCGTCGATAAAGCGCATCGCTTGATTAGCAAAAACGACATTATGGCCTTCGACGAAATAGATCGCGACCCGACCTTTAATCAGGGCGGCTTATATTTATTCGTGCTGACGGCCGATGGCGAAAATATTTATCACGGCGCCGACCGCACTCAAGTGGGAACAAGTTTCGCGCGCAAAGTCGATGCCAAACAGCGCCCCTATGGGCAAAAGCTCATCGACGATGTTTCGTCTCGCGGGGTTTGGCATGCCTATCAATCTAGCAATACCGCCAGCGGCCACGACGAGTGGAAACTCACCTATGCGCGCCAAACCCGCCAAGGCCATATCGTCGCCTCTGGCATTTACGCAGGCATGTCGCCAAGCCGTGCCTCCAGCAAGGGGCGTTAACGATAAATTACCGAAAAGGACCGACATTCAAGATCGACCCTGAACAACAATAAGAAGAAGAACGGACATAAAATGGCTCAATTTCTGCTGCAAATTATGCTGATCGCTGCCTATCTGGCGGCCCATGTTGTCGTCGTCATCGTCGCCGTGGGTATTGCCATGTGGCTGCAAGGCTCCGTCGAATGGCTGATTGCTAAAGTCAACGACCCCCCCACCAAATTCGACCCGCACAACACCAACCCTTAGCCCTAGCCTATGATTTTGGGAGCGCGCTTCCTATTTTCCGCAATCGCGCTATATTGCGTGCATGGCGGAAGAACAAAAAAGTCTGACGGGTCGCGGCGAGCTGGCTCCCCTGGAAGAACCGGGTATGCGCGAAGGCCAAGCGATGACCTTCACCCCGCATCGTGCCCAACGCCCAGAAAAAACCGAGGGCGGTTTGGCCTTTCGTATGGTCTCGGATTTCGAACCCGCGGGCGACCAACCCCAAGCCATTAAAGAGTTAATCGAAGGCATTGAAGCTGACGAGCGCGACCAAGTTTTGCTCGGCGTCACGGGCTCGGGCAAAACCTACACTATGGCGCAAGTCATCCATCGCACCCAGCGACCGGCGCTTGTTTTGGCGCCCAATAAAACGCTGGCGGCGCAGCTTTATGGCGAGTTCAAAAGTTTCTTCCCCGATAATGCGGTGGAATATTTCGTTTCTTATTACGATTACTATCAGCCCGAGGCCTATGTGCCGCGCACCGATACGTTCATCGAAAAAGAGAGCAATATTAACGAGCAGATTGACCGCATGCGCCACTCCGCAACGCGCGCGCTATTGGAGCGCGATGACGTGATTATCGTGGCTTCCGTGTCTTGCATCTATGGCATTGGCTCGGTCGAGAGCTATTCCAATATGACGATGGAGCTGAAGCCCGGTTTGGAAATTAGCCGCTCGCAATTGCTCGCCGATTTAGTGGCGCTGCAATATAGCCGCAATGATATGGCTTTCGCGCGCGGCGACTTTCGGGTGCGCGGCGACACCATTGATATTTTTCCTGCTCACTATGAAGACCGCGCTTGGCGGGTCGAATTATTCGGCGATGAAATTGATAATTTGACCGAATTTGACCCGCTGACGGGGCATAAAACCTCGGATATTGAGCAAGTGCGCGTCTATGCCAATTCGCACTATGTGACGCCGGGCCCAACGCTGAAACAAGCGGCGGTGGGTATTCAAGCCGAGTTGAAAACGCGCCTCGAAGAATTTGAAGCGGCAGGGCGCCTGCTGGAAGCGCAACGCATTGAGCAGCGCACGATGTTTGATTTGGAAATGCTGGATGCAACGGGCAGTTGCGCCGGCATTGAAAATTATTCGCGCTATTTGACGGGTCGCAAACCGGGCGAGCCGCCGCCCACTTTGTTTGAATATTTACCCGATAACGCCTTGGTGTTTACCGATGAGAGCCATGTGACTGTGCCGCAAATCGGCGGCATGTTTCGCGGTGACTTTAAACGCAAGTCGACGCTGGCTGAATTTGGCTTCCGCCTGCCGTCTTGTGTCGACAATCGGCCGATGAAATTTGAAGAATGGGACATCATGCGGCCGCAAACCGTGCATGTCTCGGCCACCCCAGGCCCTTGGGAAATGGAGCGCACGGGCGGCGTATTTGTCGAGCAGGTCATTCGGCCCACCGGACTGATTGATCCCACTTGCGAAATCCGTCCCGCCACCAATCAGGTCGATGACCTGATGGCCGAGTGCCAAGAAATGGCGAAGCGAGACCAGCGCGTTTTGGTGACAGTTCTAACCAAAAAAATGGCCGAAGATTTAACCGAATATATGCACGAGCAAGGCCTGCGCGTGCGCTATATGCACTCGGATATTGATACGCTCGAGCGCATTGAAATTATCCGCGACTTACGACTTGGCGCTTTTGATATTCTCATTGGCATCAACTTGCTGCGCGAAGGCTTGGACATTCCGGAGTGTTCCTTGGTGGCTATTTTAGATGCCGACAAGGAAGGGTTTTTGCGTTCGGAAACCTCGCTGGTGCAAACCATTGGCCGCGCCGCTCGCCACGTCGAAGGTCGGGTTCTGTTATACGCCGATAAAATGACCGGATCGCTAACCCGCGCCATGGCCGAAACCGACCGACGCCGCGAACGCCAAATGGCGCATAATACCGCCAATGGCATCACCCCGGCTTCGGTGAAGAAAAACATCGCGGATATTATCGAAGGCTTAGCCGGACAAGACAATCAGGCGGCACCCGGCCCTTATCGGGTGCGCGAGGCCATGGAAGAAAAACAAGCGCCGCTGCTGGGCAGCAATTTGCGCGCCCACATTGAGGGGCTGGAAGGCGAAATGCGCGAAGCGGCGGGCGACCTAGAGTTTGAAACCGCGGCACGTTTGCGCGATGAGATTAAACGTCTGCAAGAAACCGAATTGGCCATTGCCGACGACCCATTTGCACGCCAATCAAAGGTCGATGCTCGGGTGGCGGAAAGCACAGGCAAAACCGCCAAAAAAGCTCCCCGTCGGCCAAGCGGACGCAGCAGAAAGGGGCCTTGAAACAAGGCCCCTGAAAGCCAGAGTAAGCTAGAGTAAGCTGTCGAACTAGCCCTTTAAAAAAGGGCAGAAGAATGCCTAGAAGTCGTAGATATAGCTGACCGAGAATACGTCACTTTCGAACGTACCAAAGTCATAGCTGCGGAATTCAGCGCGGAAGGGCTCATGCGCGATGCCGATACCGAAAAAACCAGAATCGTCCGCATTGGGATCATCAATCGAAGCAAAGCCCGCACGAAGCGTGTAGCGCATTAGCGGTGGGCCGCCTAAATCAAAACCTTTCATCAGCGACATTTCAAAAGCTGGCTGGTCGGGTTTCGGCGACGAGCTGCCAAGTGCCGGATTGGTGTCATAGGCGCCATTGAGAAGCGAAATACCAACTTCAAAATTGAAATCATTTGGAAAGCGTACGCCAAAACCGCCAGTCATATAAATATCGTCGGGGTCTTCTACCGCTTCATCGGTGCCAACGGCATAAGCTATTTTGCCTTCTTCGGTGCCTGTGTGGCTTACAAAGCCAGCGCCGCCATAAACATAGGTAAAGGTACCCAAGCGTTCGGCGCGTGACTTTTCTGGCCAATTTTTATAGGCACCTTTATCTTCGGCCTGCGCCGAGGTGAACATGAGCGCCGCAAGCGCAAACATGGCAATGGCGAGCCGCATCCCGATCCGATGGATTGGGCTATGAGCGGAAACACCCTGATTTGAATAATTGTGTACTTGCATCGACTTACTCCTTTTTTTTGTTCTTCGACAGCTTAGCGCCGCATCGGTTAATTATTGGTGAAAGACTAACAACATCGTCCCACACAGCGGAAACCAATGTGGCATAGAGGTGAAATGGCACCTGAATGATTACTCAATTAATTACGAAGTCTTTTCGACCTGCCTTATTTTATTTTTAGGTCTAATGATGTTTTACCTAATTCCGCCCGCTTGTAAAACGTTTTTGTTGGCTGCCACGAGCGCCGATTTGAACAAATCCCGAAACAATGAAATCACAAGGCCAGCTTCGACTGGCAAATCGCATCTTTTTAGCCAAAAACTTTTACAGCTCGGGGGGAAACTGCTACATCAGGCGCATGACAGAGATTGTTTCCAAAGCCGTATTAATCACCGGTGCCGCTAAGCGCATCGGGCGCGCCCTTGCCCAAGCGCTGGCCGCCGATGGCTGGGCCGTGGCCATTCACTATTCTGGCTCGAAGGCCGAGGCCGAACAATTGGCCGCTGAAATCGTCTCACAGGGCGCCAAAGCCATAACCCTGCAAGCCGATTTGCGCGAGGCCGAGCAAGTTGAGAGCTTGGTTCCCAAAGCGGTAGCCGCCCTTGGGCCCCTCAGCGCGCTGATCAACAATGCGTCGACTTTTGAGCGCGACACCGCCCACACGCTAACTGCCGAGACTTGGGACACGCACCTGAATGCCAATTTACGCGCGCCGGCTTTATTGATGCGCGACTTTGCCAATCAGCCCGAGCTACAAAACGCCAGCTTTGGCGACACGAATATTATCAATATTACCGATCAACGCGTGTTTCGCCTGACGCCCGATTTTGTCAGCTATACGGTTTCCAAAACCGGGCTGTCCACCCTGACGCAAACTTTCGCGCAAGCCTTGGCGCCGCAGCATATTCGGGTTAACGCCATCGCGCCGGGGCCAACCCTGCCCAATCCGCGCCAAGAGATTGCTGAGTTTGAAAAACAAGCCAGCCTTGTGCCGCTAGCGCATGGCGCCTCGCCCGATGATATTGTGGCTGCCGCGCGCTATATACTTTCGGCCCGCGCGATGACCGGCCAAACCTTGACGCAAGACGGCGGCCAACATTTGGCCTGGCAGACGCCAGATGTCGTCGATGTGAAAGAATAAGACAGGCGAGTTATGAACCAGCATCCAACCAGCTCTCAAAAACAACTGGCCAGCGCGGCGCTGGGGCTGCGTCATGTCTTTGTGAAAAGACTGACTGTTTCCGCCAGCATTGGCATTCACCCGCATGAGCGCGCTGCCAAACAAACCGTTCTTATCAGCCTAGATGCCGCCGTGGCTGAAACTAGTGCCGATGTCGATGCCAATATCGAGGATGTGGTTTGCTACGAAAGCATGACCAAAACCGTCCTCGCCATTCTGGAGCAAGGCCATGTTGATTTGGTCGAAACATTGGCCGAAACCATTGCCGATACGCTCCTCGCCGACATCCGCATTCGCCATCTGCGCGTGCAAGTTGAAAAGCCAGACGCTATCGAAGCAGCCGAAAGCGTCGGCATTGCCATAGAACGGCTACAAACCGCTTAAACATGCGGCCTAGCCGATTTTTAGATTTCGCCAAGCTCGGCTTTCGCTATCCGTTTCTTTGCTATCTATATGTTTTTCATTGATTAAACCTATAACGAGAGTTTTTCACACCCGCCTGCAACACTTGTGACTTTGTTGTAAAGACCCAAAATAGCCCTGAAAAAATATTTATTTTCCCCGCTTGCTTTTGTTTTTTATAATAAAATCAGTAACTTAGGGTTTTTGCTTAAAATTTAGGCAATGGGTATGGAAATGTTATAAATCAATAGTTTGGCGGTCGAATCGTTTTTTTATACACATACTTATCCACAGAACCCGTGCATTAAATTTTGTCCAGTTTTCGCTAGACTATGGGCAGAATTTACCGATATTGGGTCGTATTGTGAGCGAAACAGAAAAACTTGAAGGACGCGCCCTGATTGAGGCCAAAGTCGCGACGCTGCCGGCGGCGCCAGGCGTCTATCGTATGCTCGATGAAGAGGGCAATGCGCTCTATGTCGGCAAGGCGAAAAACCTGAAAAGCCGCGTCGGTTCCTATGCCCGCCGCTCAGGACACAACAATCGCATCTCGACGATGATCGAGGCGACGCGGCAGATGGAGTTCATCCGCACGGAAACCGAAACCGACGCGCTGCTGCTCGAAGCCAATCTGATTAAAAAGTTACGCCCGCGCTATAATGTGTTGCTGCGCGACGATAAAAGTTTTCCCTATATTTTGCTGGCCGACGACCATGCGGTGCCGCAACTTTACAAACACCGAGGCGCGCGTAAAAGACGTGGCGCTTATTTTGGCCCCTTTGCCTCGGCCGGCGCGGTCAACCGCACGCTGAACACTTTGCAACGCGCCTTTCTCTTGCGCTCGTGCTCGGACAGTGTTTACGAAAGCCGTTCGCGCCCCTGCTTGCTGTATCAAATCAAACGCTGCTCCGCGCCTTGCACCGGCGAGATTTCGACCGACGACTATGACCAATTGGTAGAAGAAGCGCGCGACTTTTTGTCGGGCAATAGTCGCAAAGTGCAAGACGCTCTGCTGGAGAAAATGCAGACCGCCAGCGAGGCGCTCGACTTTGAAGTGGCCGCCGCCGCGCGCGATCGCATTCGCGCGCTGACCTATGTGCAAAGAGGCAATGGGGTTAATCCGCTCGATGTTGTGGAGGCCGATGTGGTGGCGGTGGTGCAAGAAGGCGGACAATCTTGCGTGCAAGTGTTCTTCATTCGCGCAGGCCATAATCTGGGCAACCGAGCTTATTTCCCGCGCCACGATAAATACCAAACAGAGACGGAAATTTTAGAGGCCTTTCTGGGTCAGTTCTATGAATCGCGCCCGGTGCCGCGCGAGATTTTTATCAGCCACACCCTGTCCAATGCGTCGCTCTTGGGCGAAGCCTTTAGCTCCCGCATGGGGCATAATGTCAAAATTCATCGCCCGCAGCGCGGCGACAAAGTGAAACTGATTTCGCACGCCACACAAAATGCCAAAGAGGCGCTGGGCCGCCATGTCTCGGAAAGCGCCAGCCAGCGACTATTGCTGAAAGGCGTCGCCGACGCCTTCGACCTCAAGGCTCCGCCGCAACGCATTGAAGTTTTCGACAACAGCCATTTGCAAGGCACCAATCAAATCGGCGGCATGGTTGTGGCAGGCCCCGATGGATTTATTAAAAACCAATATCGTAAATTCGACATTAAAGATGAGACCACCACGCCGGGCGATGATTACGCGATGATGCGCGAAGTGTTTACCCGCCGCTATGGGCGTCTCGCCAAGCAAGAAAACCGCCAGACCGCCGCTTGGCCCGATTTAGTGCTGATCGATGGCGGCAAAGGCCAGCTCAGTGTTGTGCGAAAAGTTATGGTCGAATTAGGGCTGGAAGACATTCCCCTGGTGGGCGTCGCCAAAGGCCCCGACCGAGATGCCGGGCGCGAGCGGTTTTTCATGGTTGGCAAACAAGACTTCATGATGTCGCATAACTCGCCAGTTCTTTATTACCTGCAACGCTTGCGCGATGAAGCGCATAGGTTTGCCATTGGCCGCCACCGCGCCAAACGCAAAGCCGAAATTCGCAAAAATCCCCTCGATGGCATTGAGGGCATTGGCGGGCATCGCAAGAAAGCCTTGCTGCATCATTTCGGCTCGGCGCGCGAGGTAGCCAGCTCGGCATTGGCCGATTTAGAAAAAGTCGACGGCATTAGTGCAAAAATGGCGCAACGCATCTACAATCATTTTAATTCAGATGAGTCGTAAGGAACCGACCCCATGCAAAACCTGCCCAATCTACTGACCCTTTTTCGCATTGCCTCGATACCGGCCGTCTATCTGACGTTCTATGTCTCGGGCCATCTTGGTGACTGGCTAGCGCTGGTGATTTTTGCCATCGCAGGGTTTACCGATTTTTTCGACGGCTGGCTGGCCCGCAAATTAGATGTGCAATCCGGCTTTGGCCGCATGCTTGACCCCATCGCCGACAAACTCATGGTTGTGACCTGCCTCATGCTGCTGGTTGGTTTCGACATTGTGAACGATTGGCACATGGTGGCGGCGGTTATTATTTTGTGCCGCGAGGTGCTGGTATCGGGCTTGCGCGAGTATCTTATGGAGCTGCGCGTGGCGCTTCCGGTTTCGACTTTGGCTAAATATAAAACCACCATTCAAATGGTCGCCATTGGGTTTTTGCTATCCGACCAAGCGGGCGAAACGCTTATCTCTGGTGCGCATGTTATTGGGTTGGGCTTATTATGGCTGGCCGCTATCCTGACGTTAATTACCGGCTACGACTATGTACGCCAAGGCATAAAACACGCCGAGTGGTCAGACAAATAAGCTAATATTTTCGTGGGCTGGTCATGGCGCGTATTATTGGCTACATGTGCCTCAGTTCAAGCGAAACCAATAGAGATTTGACGAGACCCAAATGACCGACCGTGCCCCGCTCCCTTGCCCCGAAATGGCTGATGTTCGTGAAACCATCGACGCGCTCGACCGCCAACTCGTAGAGCTATTGACGAAGCGCCAAAAAATGATTGAGGCGGCTGGCAAAGTAAAGCCCGCACGCAACACCGTGCGCGATGAAGCGCGCATCGAAGAAGTGATTAGCTTGGTATTAAAAGAAGCCGCCAAGACAGGGCTCGCAGCAGAAATTGCGGAGCCTGTTTGGCGGCAACTGATTGAAAGCTCAATCGAGCATGAATATCGGGTGTTCGATAAGCGTTAGAATTGCTTTTCAGGAACTTCCAACGTCAGGCCATCTAGCTCATCGCTGATTTTCAGCTGGCAAGATAGGCGGCTGTTATCTTTTACTTCGAAAGCGAAATCCAGCATGTCGGATTCCATTTCGGCGCGTTCGCCGGTTTTGGCCAACCATTCGTCGCGCACATAAACATGGCAGGTTGCGCAAGCGCAAGCGCCACCGCAATCTGCATCAATACCGACGACTGAATTTTTAATCGCCACTTCCATTACGGTCATGCCGTTGTCACCCTCGTGGGAAACTTCTGTGCCGTCGTGTCCGACGAAAGTAATCTTAGCCATAGTGTCCTCCAAATTAGCCGTCTAAATATACGCACTTTCCGCTTGAGGGCAAGCACTCGCCGCTCCATATTATCGGAAAATTAGGATCCCGGTTTTCAACCCTTTTATCTTATGCAAAGGCTCCCACAATGACACGCCACATCCGCATTAAAGTCGAAACTTGGCCTTTGAAGCAGCGCTTTGCGATTGCGCGGGGCAGCAAAATTGATGCCGAGGTGATTTGCGTCGAAATAGAAGAAAACGGCATAAGAGGGTGCGGCGAAGCGGTTCCCTATGCCCGCTTTGGCGAAACCATAGAGACCGCGAGCGCAGCGGTTGAGGCGCTGATGCCGGCTTTGCAATCTGGTATGTCGCGCGATGACCTCTCCCAAGCGCTGCTGCCTGGGGCGGCGCGCAATGCCTTGGACTGCGCGATGTGGGATTTGGCCGCCAAACAGAGCGGCCAGAGAGCCTATGCCGCCGCCGGTTTAGAAACGCTCAAACCCGTCACGACCGCTTTTACTATTGGCCTGGATGATGCCGACCGCATGGCCATTATGGCGGTAAAGGCGCAAAGCTATCCGCTGCTTAAAATAAAGCTCGGCGGCGCCGATGGCGTTATGGCAGACCTCACCCGTCTGGCCGCCGTGGCCGAAGCCCGACCCGATGCGCAATTGGTTGTCGATGCCAATGAAGGTTGGCAAGTGGCAGAGCTGGCGCGCTATGCCGAACCTTTGGGGCGCTACGGCGTGTTGTTTTTCGAGCAACCCGTGCCGCAAGCGCAAGAAAGCGAATTGGCCAAAATTGACCTGCCGTTTTGCGCCGATGAGAGCGTTCACGACGCCCACGACATTGAGGCCATGAGCGCGGCTTATTCATGGGTGAACATCAAACTCGACAAAGCTGGCGGGCTAACCGAAGCGCTGGCCTGTGTTGAGATGGCCCGCGCGCGGCGTAAAAAAATTATGGTCGGGTGCATGGTCGCCACGTCTTTATCGATGGCGCCCGCGTTTATTCTGGCGCAACACGCCGATCTCGTCGACCTCGATGGCCCCCTCTGGTTGGCGCAAGACCGAGACCCAGGCTTGCTATTCGACGGCGCCAGCATTCAACCCCCAAGCGCAGATATTTGGGGCTAAAGCTCAAAATTCACCACCCACAAAAGAACCGTCTTGCTATTGGCGCTCTTCTTAGTTAATAATGATTATTAATTGCAATATAACCAAAGGTTCCCCATGACCCGTCTCTATGGCTCCCCCCAGATGACCCTGAAGCAAATGCACTCCAACCGCGCCGCCAACCGCGCGCCCAATAGTAAAGTGACGCTTTTGGCACCTTCACGGGCTGGCGCATCCAAAGATCGCAAGGATCTTGAGACCGTTTCCGGCCAGCGCATTTTGCCTTTCCAAACTTACCGAAGATAAACACCCATCGCATTTGGCCCAAAATGCGGTAAGCTCAAGTCATGATGTTGGATTGGAATTCACCCAAATATATCGACCTGCCCGATTTGCGGATGGCGGTTTTTGAAGCGGGCACCCCGCGCGACGACCGCCCGTCGGTTGTGCTGTGCCATGGCTGGCCAGAAGTTGCTTATAGCTGGCGCAAAGTTGTGCCGCAGCTGGTGCAAGCTGGCTGGCATGTTTTGGTGCCAGAGCAGCGCGGCTATGGCTTTACCGGCAAAGCGTTAAATGATGCAGGCGACGAAAGCGGCGTGCCGCTTTATGACATGGAACATTTGACTGGCGATATGGCGCATCTTCTCGATGCCTATGGCCTAGAAAAAGCGGTGTTTGCTGGCCATGATTGGGGCGGCATTATGATGTGGCAATTGCCCTTTTTCCAAGCCGAGCGCATTGCCGGTTTAATCGGCGTCAACACGCCCTTTATCCCGCGTCTTTCGCTCGACCCGATTGAGCTGATGCGCGGCGCCTTGGGCGATGATTTTTATATCGTGATGTTTCAAAACTATGGCCAAGCCGAAGCCGTTTTAGACGCCGACCCTGCCCTGCCTTTGCGGTGCCTATATCGCCAAAGCGCGAGTGGCCCCCAAGCCCAAACGCCCATGCCAGCCGGCTCGGCTGAGATTTGGGAAAAAATACAATTGCTCAATATGATTCAACAAGATGAAGCCACTTGGCCTGGCATCCCACTTCTTAACGACGCCGATTTTGCGTATTACGTTGACGCCTATAAACGCTCTGGCTTTCGCGGCGGCATTAATTGGTACCGAAATTTCACTCGCAACTGGCAGGCCACCGAAGGCATCGAGCAAATAGTGCCGCAGCCAAGCCTGATGATTTGCGCCGCCGATGACCGCGTGTTGCCCCCTTCTATGGCCGAAGGCATGCCCGCCTATGTCAGCGATTTAGAGACCCATATCATCGACAATTGTGGCCATTGGACGCAAAACGAACAGCCCGAAGCCTTAAGCGCGTTAATGCTCGACTGGCTGGCGCGTCGCTTCGCTTAAGCCTGTAAGATATTTTTTCGCAAAACCTTGAGCCAGCGCACGGCTAGCCCTATAGTCTCGCCAACTCAACACAGATTTGCAGCGAGACCATGAACAAACCTGAAAAAGACATAGGGCAAGCCTCGGCTACCCAAATAGCCGCCATCAAAGGCGACGCCCCTTTGCGCATTCTTTTGCCCAGCTATCGCTCCGACCCGCATACGGGCGGCCAAGGCATTTACATGCGCCTCATTGCCAAGGCTCTGGTCGATTTGGGCCATCATGTGGATGTTATTTCGGGGCCCCCTTACCCCGAGCTAGACCCGCGCGTGGGGCTGATCAAACTGCCCTCGCTCGATATGTATGCGCGGCCCAATCCAATCTCGTGTCTCAATCGCGAGATTATGTCGAATAAGACCGATTTCTTTGAATGGTGGAGCCATAATTGGGGCGGCTTTCCCGAGCCCTATACATTTGGCGTTCGCATGGCCGACTATATGCGCGATAAAATCGACCACTATGACATTATGCATGACAATCAAACGCTGTGTTACGGCATGCTGGATGTGCGCGACATGGGGCTGCCTGTGGTGGGCACCATTCATCACCCGATTACCATGGACAAGCGCATTGATATTTCCCACGCCAAATGGCCGCATCTGAAGTTTTTGAAATGGCGTTGGTATCGTTTCTTGAACATGCAAATCGAAGTGGCGCGCCAGCTCGACCCGCTCATCGTCGTGTCGGATAGCACCAAGCGCGATGTCGAAAAAGATTTTGGCGTCGACCCGAAAAAAATGGTTCGCATCCACCATGGTATCGACCATGAATTATTCACCCCCCAGCCTCATATTACGCGCAAAACCAATCGTCTGATGGTGACGGCCAGCGCCGATGTGCCGCTGAAAGGCCTGATTTATCTCATCGAGGCTTACGCCAGTCTGCTCACAGCCCATCCCGATTTGGAGCTGCTGGTCGTCGGGCGTTTGCGCGAAGGCCAGACAATGAAACTGCTGAATAAGCTCGGCATTCGCGACCGAGTAAAATTTGTTTCTGGCCTGACCAGCGAAGACATTCGCGACCTTTACGCCGAAGCCACGATTGCCGTATCGCCATCGGTTTACGAAGGCTTTGGCTTTCCCGCCGGCGAGGCTTTGTCTTGCGGCGTGCCGACCATTGCCACCACGGGCGGCTCGCTGCCTGAGGTTGTGGGTGATGCGGGTCTTGTGGTGCCGCATTCCAATCCGCCCGCCTTGGCCGAAGCGATTGATGCTTTGCTCAAAGACCCTGCCCGACGCGAAGCCATGTCGAAAAAAGCGCGCCAGCATATTCTCGATAAGTTCAAATGGGAACGGTGTGCGCGCGATGTCGTGGCGCTCTATCGCCAGACCTTGGCGAAACACCACAAGGTGTCTTTGTAGATTATGCAAACCATTAATCTCAATTTACTGGGTCTCGAAGACGATCACCGCGTGCTGGATTTGGGCTGTGGCCATGGCCGCCATACCCATGCGGCTTACTTTCACAAACGCTGCCAAGCCGTCGGCATTGACCTGGGCTTTGACGATATTTTGGTAACGCGCAATGGCTTTGACGCGCATCCAGACCTAGAGCCCCAAACCGGGCGGATGCGCAGCTATGACCTGATGGTTGGCGATGCGCTGCAATTGCCTTTTGCCGATGGTCATTTTGATCGCCTGATTTGCTCCGAAGTTCTCGAGCATATACCCGATTACCAAGGCGCTTTGGCCGAGATTTGGCGGGTGATGAAACCGGGGGGTCGCATTGGTATTTCTGTGCCGCACCGCTGGCCAGAGCAAATCTGCTGGCTGTTTTCACAAGACTATCACAACACGCCGGGCGGCCATGTGCGGATTTTCAAAGCCAAAGACTTGCGCGCCGACTTTGAGGCCTTGGGCTTCACCTTCCAGCGCAAACATTTGAAACATGGCTTGCACAGCCCCTATTGGTGGCTGCGTTGCGCCATTGGGGTGAACAATGACCGTAATATTTTCGTCCGCGCCTATAAGAAACTGCTCGAAATTGAAATTCTGAAAAACCCATTTCCATTGCGCGCCCTCTCGGCGCTAGCCGATCCGCTGATGGGCAAAAGCGTGGTGCTTTATTTTGAAAAACCGCTTGATGCCGCCGCGAAAGACGCCACATGAGCCAGTCGTCAAAATCTCCCTTTGGTGATTTTTTCGACGGCGCGCGCGATAGCATGCTGGCCTTGCAAAACCGCGATGGGTCTATCCCGTGGTTTCATAACGGCGTCATCGACCCATGGAACCACCTAGAAGCCGTCATGGGGCTGAACCTTATTGGCGAGCGCCAGGCGGCCGAACATGGCATTGCTTTTTTGCGCGACAGCCAAGCGCCCGATGGCAGCTGGTGGGGCCAATTGGGCAGCGCTGTGCCCATTGATGCGGAGCTGCATCAATTCACCATGCAAGGCATTGAGACCGGGCACCGCATTCGCGACACAAATTTCATCGCCTATATTGCCACCGCCATTTGGCATCATTATGCGCTTCACGCCGACCTCGACTTTGCCCATGCCAATTGGCCTATGGTCAAAGCCGCCGTGGATTTCGTGCTCGCCTTACAGTCCGAGCATGGCGATATTCGCTGGGCCGCGCGCGACCCGGGCACACCCGAAGACGACGCTTTGGTGACGGGCAATAGCTCTATCCACAAAAGTCTGATTTGTGCGGAAAAATTAGCCGCGGCCCTTGGCCAAGACGCAAGCCACTGGCACGCGGCCCGCCGAGGCTTGGGCGAGGCACTGGCAAATAAGCCCGAACGCTTTGACCGCACATGGGAGCCGAAAACCCGCTATTCGATGGATTGGTATTACCCCATTTTGAGCGGCGCGCTGCCCCAGCCCCAAGCCGCTGCCAGACTGAAAAGCCGCTGGGATGATTTTGTGGTGGAAGGATTTGGTTGCCGCTGTGTGGAAGAGGAGCCTTGGGTTACCGTGGCCGAAAGCGCCGAGTTAATTCTTACCTTGGTGGCGCATGGCGAGCCAGACAAGGCCCGCGAGCAGCTGGGGTGGCTCGACCAATTTAGAGATGAAACCGGTGCCTATTGGATGGGCATGCAGATAGAGCAAAAAGAGTTTTGGCCCGTGGAGCGCCCCGCTTGGACGGCCGGTGCGGTTATTCTAGCCCAAGACGGCGTCACCCAAACCACGCCCGCCCATGGCGTGCTGACGCAGAGCTAAAACGCCGATTAGAGGCGGCGCAAAATGCGCAAAGATTTGACCGCTTTCTCTTCCGCGAACAATCCCGAATGCAAAGCTAATTTATAAATCTCATGCGGTGGGCGACCGCCATCGGCAACATTTGGAAATACATCATGGATGGCCAAAAGGCCGCCACGCATAACGCGCGTGCCCCAATTTCTGTAATCCGCCAAGGCCGCCGGCATGGAGTGGCCGCCATCGATGAACACGAAAGCGGGAGCTGCCAAAGGCAATTGCTGCACCACTTGCGACGCGCTGAGCGCGGCAATAACCGTGTCTTCTAACTTGGCGCGGCGAATATTGGCGCGAAATTGCAGCAAAGACGACATGCCGCCCTCGCCATCATCCAAGTCCGCATCGAAATAATCTTCGCCCGGTTGGTTTTCTTCCGACCCTCGGTGATGGTCGATGGCCAGCAAAACCCCGCCCGCTTTTTGACACGCAGTGCCCAGAATGACGGTCGACTTGCCGCAATAGGAGCCGATTTCAACACATAGGCCTTGGGGCGACATCTCACTTGCCGCCGCAAATAGGGCTTCACCCTCTTGCTCGTCCAAAAACCCTTTTACGCTATCCAACGATATTGGCAGTTCCATTATCGCCCTATTTTCCGCTTCAAAGCACTGGAGCCGAAGTCTTCCAACCGCAGGTCTTTGGCATCCAAATTAGCTGGGCCGTCTTCTAGTTTAATGTGGTCGACACTATACCGACCCGAGGCGAGGTCATGCATGACATCAAATTCAAAAACGCAGGCAGGCGCCTCATAATAGTTTTTGATGAAGGCATGTTGCACCCGATCTAGCTTTCCAGTTTGGCCGTATAAATCTGCCATCAGGAAAATCCAGCTGTCTTCATCGGCATAGAATTGCCGCTTAGTGTACGTGGGGTTAAAGCCAGGCTTGGCCGTGGCCTCGAGAATGTTCACCCGATGCGCCTCATAGCGCAGCAAATCTGGGTTGGGATGATTGGGCGTCATCAGCGCATCGGCCGTGGTGGTGGAAGCCGAGGCCTTATAATTATTATACGGCACAAGAATTTCGCGTTTTCCGACCCATTTCCACTGATAGCGGTCTGGCGAGCCGCCAAACAGGAACATATTGTCATTATTACGCAGACCCGCCGAAGTGCTCAGCGGCCCGTCATAAGTGGTCGCCGCCGGTGTCGAGCGAATGATTTTGCGCAAATCCGGGCTGAAGAACGAGCCATTGCGCGGTTTCTTCAGTTGGTTGATGGTATTGGTCATCGAAAAACCAGAACCGTTAAAGCGGGACGGCGAGGTCCAAATTCCCATCCAAACAAATTGATCGTTGGCGTGTTTTTTCGCGGCCCCTTGCGGGTCGGCATAAAAATTATAGCGCCAATCTTTGCGCACAATGCGCGTGCGAGTGCCATTTGGATACACATTGGCGCCGCTGGTTACCGCTTGGTAGCGATGGCCATGCCAATGGAAATTGTGGTTCCAGTAATATTCAACGGGCGTTTTGGGAAGCGGAAACGGCACGCCGATGCGCGCACCCTCGACGCCATTGCCGTCATCGGTCAGCTTGCCGCGAGAGACGTTTTTCTTGGTCTCATCGTAAACAAAATCTGGCAAGGCACACGAGCGCCGTGACGGATAAACGTTCATTTTATAAGTATCGGGATGGCGCTCAAATAGCGCCAATTGCCCCGCACTCAGGCGGTCTTTATAGCGCGCCTTATTGGTATTGGTGATGGTGAACAAAGGCTTGTCAGCAGCAAACGGATCGATGTGGTCGCCGCCGAGCACATAGCCAGCTGGCGGTTTCGTAATACCGCCCCGATAGGCAGGCACATTGCCCGAGGCTTTTGGGTCGGCGCCATTTTGGGTCAAAACACTACCCAGTGCGTTGGCATCCAGCGCCAAGCTGGGCGCTAAGGGGGTTAAAACCAAGGCAAAAGCCGTCATCCATATTTTTTTCATTGTATCATCTCCTGTTTGACACGGACATTAACGGTGATGCAAGCTTAAGACAAGAACAGCCTCGGAGGAGACAACAATATGTTTGATTTAATCATTCGCAACGCAAAATTGGTGGATGGCTCAGGCGCGCCCGCGCGACATGCGGATATCGCCATTCGAGACGCCAAGATAGCCGAGATCGCCGACCTGGATACGCTAGCCGGAAAAGCCAAGACAGAAATTGATGCCAAAGGCGATTTGGTTACCCCCGGCTGGGTGGATGTGCATACCCATTATGATGGCCAAGTAACCTGGGATCCCTACCTCACGCCGTCAGGCTGGAATGGGGTGACCACGGTGGTGATGGGCAATTGCGGCGTCGGCTTTGCGCCGGCCAAGGAAGACAAGCGCGATTGGCTGATTGGCTTGATGGAGGGCGTGGAAGATATTCCAGGTGCCGCCCTCGCAGAGGGTATCGATTGGGAATGGGAAACCTTTCCAGAATATCTCGATGCTTTGGACCGCAAACCCCGCGCCCTAGATATCGCGACGCAAATTCCCCACGGCTCCGTTCGGGCCTATGTGATGGGCCAACGCGGCGCCGACAATGAGGCCGCCACGGCCGACGATATTAACAATATGGCAGATATCGTCGAAGACGGCATTCGAGCTGGCGCCTTGGGGTTTTCCACCTCGCGCACAATGTTGCATCTATCGAAAGATGGCGTGCCTGTACCGGGCACATTTGCCAGTAAAGACGAACTCATCGGCATTGCCGAAGGCATGCAACGCGCAGGCTATGGGGTTTTTGAAATGGCCTCCGATTTAAACCCAGCCGAAGAAGAATTTGGCTGGATGGCAGAACTGTCGAAGAAAACGGGCCTGCCCGTCACCTATGCTTTGCTACAAAATCCTGCCGAGCCAGAGGGCTGGCGCAATTTGTTGAAAATGACCGATGAGGCGGTGGCCGATGGTGCCAATGTAAAAGCCCAAATCGCCTTGCGCGCGACGGGACTTATTTTGGGCTGGGAAAGCACGGTGCATCCGTTTTCCATGCACCCCGAATATCAACCCCTTGCCGATTTACCAGCCGCCGAGCGCCTCGCACGCCTGCGCGAGCCGGGCATGCGCGAGGCTTTGATACATGGCGCCCCTCACTTTGTGCAAGCCGAAGCCGAGGAAGACGGCGAAGGCCTGCCTAGCGGACATGGCATTGGCGCAATGATTGCTCTGGGCTTTAACAATATGTTCCGCCTGATGCAAAACGGCGTGCCAGATTATGAGCCCAAAGCGGAAGACAGCATCGAGGCACTTGCCAAAGCGCAAAGCAAGCTGCCTGCCGAAGTGGTTTTCGATATGTTGATGGAAAATGACGGGCGCGGGTATGTCTTCTTGCCGCTGCTCAATTATGCCTATCAAAACTACGACCATATCCACGACATGTTCGAAAATGAGAACACGGTTTTGAGCCTATCCGATGGCGGCGCCCATTGCGGTGTCATTTCCGATGCGAGCTTCCCTAGCTATTTGTTGAGCTATTGGGTGCGCGACCGGTCTCGCGGCCAACGCTTTGGACTAGAGCAGGCCGTCAAAGCCCAAACCAGCGAAACCGCCAGTCTCTATGGGCTGGAGGATCGCGGGCTGATCGCCGTGGGTCGCAAAGCCGATCTTAACATTATTGATTTTGATAAATTGCAATTGGCCGAACCGGAAATGGTTTACGATTTACCCGCCCAGGGCCGCCGCTTGATTCAGAAAATTGAAGGCTATCGTTATACGATTGTGAGCGGGGTCGTGACCTATGAAGACGGCACGCCGACAGGCAAGATGCCCGGCAAACTCATCCGTGGGGGCCAAAGCGCCAACCAAGAGAAACTCGCGGCAGAATAAGCCAACGGCCCAAAAGCCAATAGCAAGAAAAGGGAGGGCGGCACGGGCCGCTCTCTTTTTTTGGGACCCGTTATGCGGTGCGTTTTTGGCGCGTGGCTTCCAATTCTGCGATGACTTTTTTGTGCTCATCTTCATCAAAGCTAAAGCGCAAAAACAGAGCGGCGCCAACGAGATAAGCCACAAATGGCAATCCGGCATACAGCCCTTTAAACGTCCAAATCACGGTTGCCGATTGTTCCGCATTGGGCACAAAGCCAGACAAGCTCAAGGCAAAGCCCGTCACCATAAGCATGACGCCATAGGCCGATTTAGAAACTAAATACCAAGCGGCAAAATAGGCGCCTTCTTTGCGCTCGCCGGTTCGGTATTCATCGAAATCAATAATGTCTGACTTAATCGATGGGTTGACCGTGCCCCCGCACGAGCCCGCCGCCCCAGCCAAAGCGGCCAAAGCAACCAATTGCACTTCATCGCCAGGGTTGAGCGTAATCATGCCGCCAAAAGCGCCGGCGGAAACCAGCATGGAGCTAAGCCAAAGTTTTTTCTTGCCCAAGCGACGCGCCAAAGGCATCCATAGCGGCGTCAAACTGAAGGAGAAAACCATATAGGCAAGGATGAAAAACGGCGCCAACTGCGGTGCGTTCATCACATAATGCGCCACATAAAGCGTCAAAATCGTAATCGTTGCGCCGCCTAGGTTCTCGATAAAAATAACGACGAGCAACAAACGGGCGTGGCTGTTTTTCCAAATATCGCGCGCCGCTTCCCATGGTTTTTCGGGCGCTTTATCCATAAACTCTGGCCGCTCTTTTAAGAACCAAGCACAGGCCAGCAAACACATGCCACAAAAGGCGGCCGCATAGAAAGATTGCGTCGAGGATAAGGCGCGCACGGCCTCTTCGCTCTCGGCTTCGGCCGAGATGAGCAAGCTCATGGTGGCCAGCGCGGAAATATAGCCGGCAATCCAACCGGCGTGGCGAGCGCCAAAAATTTTCGTGCGTTCGTGATAGTCGTCTGTCAGCTCCGCGCCCAAAGACATATGCGGCACGATGAACATGGTTTGCGCCGAGAAGAAACCAATAATCGCCACGCCCATCCAGAGGCTCAATTGGCCATCGGTGAGCCATGCGGGTGGGGCCGAGAGCATCCAGAAAAATGCGCCGGTCGGCAAAATAGATGCAAACAACCAAGGCCGACGGCGGCCAAATCGGGTTTTGGTTTTATCCGAAAGATAACCAACCAGTGGGTCGGAGATCGCATCCCAGAACCGCGACAAACCATAAATCGCCCCCATGAGGGCTGGCGCGATGAGCAAAACATCGGTGGCAAATTTCATTGTATAGAGGGTGACCAAACAAAACATATAGCCAGCGCCGACGGGCGGTAAGGCATATAAAAATACTTCTAGCCAACTGACACGACGCATGCTGGATGGCCCCGAATTCGCTTGTGTAACACTCATAAAATTGTCTCCCTGACGCAAAGAGCATCATTTATCGCAAGCCTTTGCAAGGAGAATTACGCGCTAAATATATTCGACACACACCCTCAAGCCCCCTAAGATATCGGCAATTATTGGGGAGTTACCACTATGTCCGACGCGTCCAAAACCTTTGCGCCGACCCATAACAGCAAAGCCCTGCATCAGGGTTTGATTGTTCTTGGGCTGATTTTATTTGGGGCTTACTTGCTATACGACCGCGGGCTGTTGAGCGTTTTATTGGCCGGTGACAAAAGTCGGCTATCTTGGCTCATCCTCCTCATTTGGGCGCTGATGAGCGCGCGCTGGATTTATTTATTGCAATGGGTGCAAAGCCAAAGAGACGCCATCGAAACGTTCCAAAGGGAGCCGGAAGACGAGCAAGAAGCCAAAATGGCGCGCTGGTTAAACCATGGCTGGTTTGCCGCCGATAGCGTTTTGAAAATCGGCTTACTTGGCACCATCATCGGCTTCATTTTAATGCTTGCCCCCATCTCCACCTTGGTCAGCTTCGACCCCGCCAGCCTACAAAAAGCTTTGGGCGGCATGTCAGGCGGCATGGCCGTGGCGCTTTACACCACGCTGACCGGACTGAGCGTCAACATCGTGTTGCGCTTTCAGTTTCAATTTCTGGCCGACACCATGCAATCGTTAATGCTGGAAGCGCGCAGCCCCAGCGCGAAAGCCGACGCATGATTGGCGACAAATTATTTGCCCCTACCGAAGACCAAAACGCCTTTACAGATATTCTGTTTAACGCGCTCCTGGGCTTTGCTTTCATGTTCTCCATCGCCTTTATGCTAATCCGGCCGGAAGTTATTCAGGGCAAGGTGAACCCCAAGGCCGAGTTTATGATCACCGCCGCTTGGCCCGATGGCCATGAGGATGACATCGACCTGATTGTCGAAGATGGGGAAGGCAATTTGGTTTGGTTTGATGCGCGCGAATCTGGCCTCATGCATCTCGACCGCGACGACCGTGGCTATTTGGGCGACAGCATCACCGTGGCGGGACGCGTCATCGACAACCCTTTAAACCAGGAAACCGTCACCCTTCGCGGCATCGCGGCGGGCGAATATGTGGTCAATCTTTTGCACTATAAAGCGCAAGGCAGCGGCTCGGTTCCAGTGAAGGTAAAGGTCGAGAAATTGAACCCGCAAGTGAGCGTTATCTTTGCGGGCACCACCCAATTAAGCGGGGCTGGCGACGAACAGACGTCCATTCGCTTTCGCCTCGATGCGGCGGGCAATGTGGTTGAAATGGCGACGCGCGATAAATTACTCATCCGCGCCGACGCTTTTGAAGCCAAACGCAACGCTGGCTCAGGAGACAGCCAATGACCATCCCGCTAACGCTTGGGCTGGCCTATGCCGCCATTGCTGCTTTATTGCTTAACCTCAATCTGTCGAGTGATCTGCCCAAACGCTATCGCCGCGCGATTAAAATCAGCGCCATTATTGTGGTCAGTATTTTATATGCTGGCACGTATCATGGCAGCCAAAACTTGCGCGGTTGGGCGATTGCCAAAACGCCGCCCAATCCGTTTAAATTGCATTGGGCGATTGTTGAGGAGCCAGATAAAATCAAACGCACCGACGGCGCGATTTATATTTTGGGCCAAGCCCTGAACCGCAACGGCGTTCCCAAAGGCAGCCCAAGACTTTATGAATTACCTTTCACGCCAGAACTGGCCGAAGAAATTGACGAAGCGCTGAACAAAAAAGAGGACGGCAAACCGCTAGAGGCGCGCATGAGTTACAAGGCAGCCAATCCGGACAGTGAGATGGAAGAGATACAAAAAAGGGACGGCAATAAAAGCCGTCCCGATTCTGCGGGCGATGAGGAGCGGTTGAAGCTCGAATTTAGAGAACTGCCAACTCCCAATTTGCCGCCTAAATAACGGCTTCGCCAAAAAGTAGAGGCTTCAGCCAAAAAGTAGAGGCGCCCCCCAAACCGAGAGGGGCGCGCTCTGGTTTACTTCGAAGCGACTTTCTTCTTGGCCGCTTCTTGCACTTCATAGTCTTGCCAGCTGCGCGCCACGATGAAGGCATGGATGCTGTCCACGTCTTTCTCGCTCAAGCGATCGGCAAAGCTAGACATGCCGCGGTCTTCCAACACGCCGCCGAGAACAATCTCTTTGAACATGCGGTGCGTCTGCTCGCTCATGTGGCGCAGGTCTGGCAGAGCCGCCGAACCGATAACCGCAATGCCGTGACAGAAGGTGCAAACCTCATGGTATAGCTCCATGCCATGGTCGATGGCTTCGGCTTTCAGCTCCATTTTCGGTGGCTCGGGAATTTCGCGCGCCCAATGTTCTCGCTCCTCGATGGACTGGCCACCGTTGAGTTTGAACACCAGAAGGCGGCCAAAGTTTCCGTATTTCGAAGACGCCGGCGTCGTCGACCCATCGGTCAGGCCCGCACCACCAGAACCGACTTGAATGGCAACATATTGCTCGCCATCAATCGCATAGGTAATGGGCGGGGCAATGGTGCTGGTGTAGGTGTTTACTTTCCAAACTTCTTCGCCGGTTGAGGCATCATAAGCCACAAAGTAACCGTCGCCATTGCCTTGGAAAACCAAGCCAGCTTCGGTCGACAAAGTGCCGCCATTCCAGTGGGTGCTATGTTCGCGCATCCAATGGGTTTTGCCCGTCAGCGGGTCAAAGGCGGTGATATAGCCTTTGTTTGCTGGCATGTCTGGGTGTTCGCCAAGCAAAGGCAGCAAGCGACCAAATTCAATGCCGGTGTTCCAACCGCCTTCGATGTATTTGTAACGACCCGTGGCTTTAAAGTCGTGGTCGACGTCAAACACCAAGGGGCTTTCCATGGCTGGGATGTAAACCAGACCTGTGTTCGGGTTGAACGACATGGCCATCCAGTTATGTCCGCCGAGCGGGCCGGGTAGGATCCATTTCGATTTTCCGCTTTTGTTAAAGTCGCGGGAATCATTTTCCACCGGACGTCCGGTATCCATATCAATGTGGGTCGCCCAATTGACGGTCACATAAGGATTGGCCCGCAACAGCTCGCCAGTTTCGCGGTCGAGGACATAGAAGAAGCCATTTTTCGGCGCCTGCATAATCACCTTGCGCTGCTTGCCGTCAATTTCCATATCGGCCAGCATCATATCTTGCACAGCCGTATAGTCCCATGTGTCGCCTGGCGTGGTTTGATAATGCCATTTCTTCACACCGGTATTCGGGTCCAGCGCCACGATGGACGATAGGAAAAGGTTATCGCCGCCACCCGGAGACCGGATGGTGCGCGTCCACGGGCTGCCATTGCCAACGCCGAGGAATACCGTATCGGTATCTGGGTCATAAACAATCGAGTTCCAAACGGTGCCGCCACCGCCGATTTTCCACCACTCGCCACCTTTCCAGGTTTTCGCGGCTTCTTCCATTTCAGGATGCTCAAACGGCAGGTTCGGGTCGCCCGGCACAGTGTAGAAGCGCCAGTCTTGTTCGCCCGTTTTGGTGTCATAGGCAGTTACATACCCGCGCACGCCCAATTCGCCGCCGCCGTTACCAATGAACACACGGCCATTGGCTACCCGAGGGGCCGCCGTGATGGTGTAAGGACGTTTGCGATCAATCAATGTATTGACGCGCCAAATTTCTTCGCCCGTCTCAGCGTTTAACGAGACCAAATAGCCATCCAGGGTTGCCAGATAAACCGCGCCCTCATAAACCGCGACACCGCGATTGACGACATCGCAACACGCTTTGCGCGCCCAATCGCCGGGCACTTCTGGGTCATAGGACCAAACTTCGTCGCCAGTTTTGGCGTCCACCGCATAGACCACACTCCAGGAGCTGGTCATATACATAATGCCATCCACCACAATCGGCGAGGCCTCGAGGCCACGGGTCGTATACATATCGACAGAGAAAGCCAACTCAAGGTCTTTGATAGACTTGGCGTTAATCTGGGTCAGCGGCGAATGGCGTTGCTCGCCATAGTCGCGACCATAAGACAACCAATTGCCTGGCTCGCTATCGGCCGCGATAATGCGGTCGGTATCAATTTGACCAATGCTCGCACTGGCAGCGCTCTTGCCCGAGATGAGGCCTGACAGGCCGCCCTCAGAAGATTGCTGCATCATGCTGCTGACGATACCCAAAGCCAAAAGGCCGCCGGCAACGACATTAACAAGGGTCGCTTGTTTTCTAGTGAATGACGGATGTCCCATTCATTTCTCTCCCTACAAATAGATAAAAAATACTAGGAATAAACAGACCTCGGAGACAAGCCCCAAATGCTTTGGAAGTGAATTTTTCTGGTTTTTTGTGTGCGACAAAATTCCCTTCTTGCCCCGCCGATATTTCTCCGTAATATCTTTGCCAGGGAGATTTTTTATGAGCAAGCAAGCGAACGAACCACATGTGACCATCATCGGCAGCGGTGTTGGGGGTATTGGCATGGCCATGCAATTAATCCGTCATGGCCGCAATCATTTCACCATTTTGGAAAAAGCCGATGACATTGGCGGCACCTGGCGAGACAATGATTATCCCGGTTGCGCTTGCGATGTGCCTTCCCATTTTTATTCGTTTTCTTTCGAAACCCGTGGCGACTGGTCTCGCGTGTTTCCAGAGCGCAAAGAAATTCATGCCTATTTGAACGGCCTGACTGACAAATATCGTCTGCGCAAGAAAACCCGCTTCAACAGCGAAGTGGTGAGTGCCAAATTTGACGAGAAATCGCAAAAATGGAACCTCACGCTAACCAATGGCGACACGCTGACGACCGATGTTGTGGTAACAGCCCTTGGCCAGTTGAACCGCCCAAAAGTGCCTGAAATCAAAGGTCAGAACGACTTTGAAGGCGCCATTTTTCACTCTGCGGAATGGCAGCATGATGCGCCCATCGACGGTAAAAAAGTCGCTGTCATCGGCAATGGCCCCTCGGCCGCCCAATTTATTCCAGAGGTCGCCAAAGTGGCCAAAGAGATGACTGTCTTCCAGCGCTCGCCCTGTCATGTGGTGCCGCGCAATGACAAAGAATATGGCGCCATCGCCAAATTTCTTTTCGCCTTTGCTGGCGTGCGTCGTTTGTATCGCGGGCTTTTGTATTACGCGCTGGAGAGAAACTTCACGATTTTCAACGAGACCAAAAAATCTCGCTTCATGATTAAATTATTGAACTTGCCCGGCGATATGACCAAAGCCGTGGCCGATCATTTTGACGAACAAGTTACCGATCCAGCTTTGCGGGAAGTTTTGAAACCCGATTACGCAATCGGGTGCAAGCGCGTGGTTATTTCTGATGACTATTACCCCGCCCTGCAGCGGGAAAATGTGACGGTGGAAACATCGGGCATTGAAAAAATTACCAAAACGGGCATTCAAACGGTCGATGGCGAAACCCACGTCTTCGACTCGATTGTCTATGGCACGGGCTTTGCTTCGACCGATTTCCTAGCGCCGCTGGATGTGTCTGGCACGCAAGGGGTCGATTTAAACTCGGCCTGGAAAGACGGCGCCGAAGCTTACCTTGGCATCACGATGCCAAATTTCCCGAACTTCTTCATGCTCTATGGTCCAAATACAAACTTGGGGCATAACTCGATTATCTTCATGATTGAATGCCAAGTGAATTACGTTCTCAGCTGCCTCGATAAATTGGACGCACAAAAAGCCACCAGCATGAATTTGAAAGCCAGCTCCATGGCAGAATTTGCCGATTTCTTGAAAGCCCGCATGGAGACTTCGGTTTTCGTGACCGAATGCGATAGCTGGTATAAAAATGAAAGCGGTAAAGTGACCAATAATTGGCCTGAGTTTACCTATGTCTATCAAGAGGCTACCCAAGCTGCCAAAGAAGAAGACTATGATTTCAATGGAACCAATCAAATAGCCGCCGAGTAAGTTTTATGCGTATTTTGTTGAAGGACGTTTTTGCAGCTCTGTTTAGCCTTGGGCTTTATTTGGGTATGGGCCTTAGCCCTGCCCATGCCGAGATTAGAATGCAGAATGGCGAAATTAAGTTAGGTATTGGCCAGCGTCCTGGGGTTTTGCATGGCGTGGTGATGAACCATTCAAACTCGGCCACCCGATGGATCGGCGCCAGCAGTTCAGCCTTCGAGCGCATTGAATTGCACACCCACACAAAATCAAACGATGGCACGATGCGCATGCATCCGGTCGAGGGCTACGCCCTGCCCGCCATGGGAAGCGTGCGCTTAAAGCCAGCCGGCGATCATTTGATGCTGTTTGGGTTTACCGGAAAGGCCGGCGACACCGTGACTTTGCGCCTCTCTTTTGCGGATGGCCGCAGCCTCGAGGTTGAAGCCCCAACGAAGGCGCGCGCCAAACATAAGGGGCAGTCTTCCCCCGCTCACGATATGCCTCATGATATGTCTCACGATATGTCTCATGAGGAGCCCCATCATGGGGCGCATCCATAAGCTTTATTGCGGTTGCGACAGCAGATTAATTTGTTCGCCATCTAACAAGACTTTGCTTCTGAGGCCCGCCTCGGTAAGCGCAAATTCATAGCGCCGACGATAGCTACTGGTGAAGGCATCAAATATCGCCCGCACCAGAGCCTCGCGGGTTTCGACTTTTTGCGCATCGCCCGTGAAATCATCGAGCAACACATATTCAGCCTGGGTCAAAACCTCAAACTCCGTGGTCATTAAATCATCCGATAGAACCACTAGCCCGCTGGTGCTAATCACATCATCGCCCGTAACGCTGGCACTGACGGATACCGCCGTGGCGGCGCTTTGCTTGGAGGTTTCAACCTTTACCGAAGGCAGCCAGCCCAACAGTTCGTGCAAAGTGGCCGCAATGGCTATGGCCTCCGCCCGCGTTAAACGGTCCACCGCCGCTTCGCGGGCTTGCTTCTGCTTTTCGACAAATTGAGACCGCTCGAGAATGTCGGCAAGCTCATCTTTGAGGTCTTGTTTTAACTTCAAAATATCCAAAATCGCGCTCTTTCGTTGACCTTAGTATAAAGAGATATCTTCACTGGTTCAAAAAAAATGAATAAAAGACATATTTTTTGCTTGTCGTGACAATTTGTCGTCCTACAGTGAGAAGGTTCAATATTGGGAGTAAGAACATGAAATTTATTCAACATTGGAAAGCTGTTGTTGCAACATCAGCTCTCACGGCATTTCCGTCGCTTGCAAGCGCGGAAGCTAACCTCGCGTCAGATGATTTCGTAGGTATTTCATTCTGGCTAATCTCGATGGCTCTTGTAGCTGCGACTGTATTCTTTTTCATCGAACGCGACCGCGTATCCAACAAATGGAAAACCTCTTTGACGGTTTCTGGTTTGGTAACTTTGGTGGCTGCCGTGCATTATTTCTATATGCGCGACGTTTGGGTTTCCACTGGCGAAACGCCAACCGTTTATCGCTATATTGATTGGCTGATTACGGTGCCATTGCTGATGGTTGAGTTTTTCCTCATCCTTTCGGCCATCACCAAAGTTCCAGCTGGCGTATTCTGGCGCCTCTTGGTCGGTACAACGGTCATGTTGGTATTTGGCTACCTCGGCGAAGCCGGTTACATGAATGTAACCCTTGGTTTTGTTATCGGTACCGTAGCTTGGTTCTATGTTCTGTATGAAATTTTCCTCGGAGAAGCAGGACGTATCAATGCAGAGAATGCCAGCCCAGCTGTGCAGTCTGCCTTTAAAATGATGCGCAACATTGTAACCTTCGGCTGGGCCATTTATCCGCTCGGCTACATTCTGGGTTACATGATGGGTTCGGTAGACAGCTCTACTTTGAACATCATCTACAACTTGGCCGATGTGCTGAACAAGATCGCTTTCGGTCTTATCATCTGGCACGTCGCTGTAACGGAAAGCGAAGCCTAAGCTTCTTTTTTTCGAACCATTAGGAGGGCCGGTATTTTTACATACCGGCCCTTTTTTGTTGCCGATAGAAAAAAACTGCCGCACTCTGGGTTTCCAAAATAAGGAGTTCGCATGACCCATTTTACCCCGCAGACATTGGTTGAGAAATGGCACGCCTATATGGATGCCCCGAGCGCCCAAGCCCTCGATGACATGCTGCATGAAGATTGCGTCTTTATCTCGCCGGTCGTCTTTACCCCGCAAAAGGGCAAGGCCATGACCATGCAATATCTCTTGGCTGCCGGACAAGTATTTGACGGCACAAAGTTTCGCTACAAAAAACAAACCATCGCCGACAATCGGATGATTTTAGAATTCGAATCCGAAATGGGCGGCAAATACGTCAATGGCGTCGACATTATTGATTTCGATGACCATGGCTTGATTACCGAGTTCAAAGTCATGGTGCGTCCCTTACAGGCCGTCAACATGCTATGGGAAAAAATGGGCGCCCAACTCGAGGCCGCCAAACAGGCCTAACCCGATGGCGCGCCCGAAACAGCGAAATCAACTTGCCCTCCTTGCTTTGTCAGGCCATAAAACTGCATGAATACATCGAACCTCTTAATCTCCGCCGATAATCTCTGCGCCTCGCGTCAGGGACGTTTGGTGCTGGACCATGTGTCGCTTGATTTGGCCGAGAATGATTTCATTACGCTCATTGGGCCCAATGGGGCGGGGAAATCTGTCTTGCTGCGCCATTTGCTGAAGTTGGAAACCGGCCAAAGCGGCAGCGTGACCCATCGCGATGGGTTGAAAATCGGCTATGTGCCAGAACGCTTTCAAATTGACCCAACGCTGCCCATGCCCGTGAAGCGATTTTTGGGCTTGAACAATGAGCTGAAGCCAGACGCCATTCAAACCTTGGCCGCCGAAACCCATTGCGAAGCCCTACTGGAGCGCCCGCTGGCTGGCCTGTCGGGCGGCGAGTTGCAGCGCGTGTTATTGGCGCGCGCCTTGGCCGCCTCGCCGCAGGTTTTAATGCTCGATGAGCCCGCGCAAAACCTCGACGTATCGGGCCAATTGCAGTTTTATCAACTGATCGAAGAGATCTTTGAAAAGCGCGATTTATCGGTGCTCATGGTGAGCCATGATTTGCATCTGGTGATGAGCTCCACGCGGCGTGTGGTATGTATGTATCACCATATCTGCTGCTCGGGCGCGCCCGAAAGCGTGGCGCGAGACCCAGAGTTCATCTCTATGTTCGGCAAAGATATGGCGCAAATGATGTCGGTCTATCAGCACAGCCATAATCATGACCACAATAGCGAAAATGAGGCTGCTTCATGATAACGCCGGTTCTCATCACTGCCGCCACTTTGGCTTTATTGGCGGGCCCGCTGGGCTGTTTCGTTGTTTGGCGCCGCATGGCCTATTTCGGCGATGGTTTGGCGCATTCCGCGCTTTTGGGCGTGGCCATTAGTTTGCTGATTGGCATCTCCAATCAGCTCGGCATGATCCTTATCGCCATTGCTTTTGCCGTGGCGCTCATCTGGTTGCGCACCCAACGCTTGCTGGCCACCGACACGCTGCTTGGCATTCTGGCGCATGCCGCTTTGTCTCTGGGCATTGTATCCATGGCGCTTTTGGGCATGGAAGATGCCGAAGTACATGATTATTTGCTCGGCAGCCTTGATAGCGTTTCACCCGATATGTTGCCCATTTTAGTGCTCGGCAGCGGTTTATCTTTGGGGCTATTGATGCGCCTCTGGCCTGGCCTCTTGCTGATGACCACCAGCGAAGAATTAGCCCATGCCGAAGGCGTGCCTGTTCGGGTGTATGAATTTTTACTGATGCTCTTGATGGGCGTGGTGGTGGCGGGTGCGGTGCAATTGGTCGGCGCGCTGCTCATCACGTCGTTGCTCATTATTCCTGCGTCCACGGCGCGCTTATTTGCCAAGTCCCCCGAAGCGATGGGCGTCGGCGGCAGCCTGATTGCTTGTTTGTCGATGGTGATTGGCTTGCCGGTGGCAGAACAAATGGCCGTCCCCATCGGGCCCGCCATTGTCTCTTTTTCCGTGGCTTTGTTTCTTGTTGCCCTCAGCACTAAATTGCTGATCGATTGGGCGAAAGCCAAAAGAGCCGCCGCTTAGTTCACCCAAATCGGAGATGAATAAGCGCGTTCTTGGAGGGTCGCATCTACATCCGGGCGTGGCGCGACACCTGCGCGCAAAGCATCCCAACTCGACCAACGACAGCTCGGGTTCTCTAGCACACGCACATAATAAAACGCCTGCTGACCGGAGGTATACTCGGGGTCGCGCCATGTTGTTTTCAGCTCATTGGCCGAGGTTTTGGCCGACGCTCGGCAGGTTTTCACATCCACTTTGGCGCCATTGTTCGGGCAGCGGTGCTTGGCATTGGGCGATTTTGCGCCCGCACAGGCCACATCAAACACTTTCTCGGCGCTCGACCCATCGGCTTTCACCCAGCCTTTGACGATTTGCAACCGTTGCAACCCTTGCGAACGAGCATCGCGCATCGCCCAGAGCAAAAACTCCGGCGACTGGTTTTTATCCAAACTCAAATCGCTGCCCATGGAGACGCCTTGGCGATAGGCCCGCTCGACCATATTGGCGCGTTTGAGGATACGGCGTTCGAAATTATCCGACGCAAAGAAGCGCAATTTCATCCTTGGGCCCGTGGTCGCATAGGTTTCTTTGCGGCGCATGGCGTCAAAAATATCGCCGCGCGTATTGCTATCGGCCCAAACGGCGGCCAGACCCGAAGCGCTCCAGGTTTGGAAATTATTTTCATTGTAAAGGCTGCCATCTTTATTCGGCTTATCAAGCGGCACAGAACCCCGCAATTTCGCGTTGCTATCGACCAGTCCAACTTTCGACCAATAATTATCTTCTTCAAAAGCGCCCGCCCCCACATGGGTGTCGGAGGCGCCGATGAGGCCAAACTTATAAGGGTTGCCTTTGCCTTGAGCCGCCATCTCTAGGCCACGGCGATAGGCTTGGCGCACATAAGAGCCATCCGCTTTGCTGGGCACCCAAGCGCCGATGCGAAACGGCATGGTTTCAAAATCAGCATATTCATCGTTCGGGGAGAGTAATGGATGGGTCTCGCTATCGCCTTTCACTTGCGTCACTTCCACAATCGGCTCATTGCGCATACGGGCTTTGGCATAAGCCATATCCATCGGGCTGCCATCCCATTTTGTGGTTTGGAACATCAGACCATTGGAGCCGTTGGAATTATGCGGCACAGCCAAGCTATCCATGCCCTTGGCGCGCAACTTATCCATCCATTTCCAAAGGTCTTCCGGATTGGGCGACATAATGCGGCTAAACGGCAGAGTGGGCGCTTGGTCGCCACGGAAGAACACATTGCGGTGCAGGTTTTGGTTTTTCGGGCCAGAGGTAAACTCATAGCCGATGAGCGTGGTGAATTTGCCCGGATCATTGTGGCGATTGGCACTGGCGATAATCTCGCTCCAGGCCGATTTCATCACGTCGACATCGACCAAATCATCTGGCTTGCCGCTTTTGTTTAAATAGGGGAAGAGTTTTTGAAAGGCGTTCAAGCGCTCCACAGCGCTTTTGGCCTTGCGCATTTCCAGCGATATCGGGTGTTTAGAAACCTTCAATTTCGGGTTGTGCATGGCGGGCAACATGCCCAGATAAATCGCATGGTCGGTGACCGACTGAAAATCTAAGGGCTCGCTGAGCGTCATATCAAAACCAGCGGGATGTTTAATGGTTTCGCCTTTGGCAAACCGATAAGCATCTTCGGGCGAATTGCGATTGCCAAAAATATACGCATCAAAGGACATAACGGTATGCAAATGCGTTTCGCCGAATAAAACCTCTCGATTTTGCCGATTTTCGGCTGAATTGGCCCCTATTGGAGCGGCCAGAAGCGCCAATAAAAGCGCTAGTTTGCTTGATTTACCCATGAAATTTCTCCCAACGAAAGCTTTGAGACAAGTTTAATGAAAAATTAAACATCCGTCCTGTAAAATCTTACGTATAGACCAATGAGCGATCTCCTCAGATCCCATTATCTACCCCCCCGGCGTTTCTCCCACGTCGGCGGTTTTTTCTTTCTAGAGTAGGCTTAAAGCGCCATTTTCATCAGATGATAAGCGATCGAAGCGGCGGTAAAATCCGACACGCTTTGGCCCTCTATCGGCGCCAGCTCGACGATATCTATGCCCACACAGCGCCGCCCGACCAGCGTGCTCTCAATCAAATCTAACGCCTGATAAAACCCGAGGCCGCCCGGCACAGGCGTGCCCGTCGCGGGTATCACCGAGGGGTCAAGGCCATCGACATCAAAAGTCACATAAATATTTTTTGGAAAATCATCGGGCAAAGTCACGCTGGCGGTTTGCGCGCGCACAAGGTCTGGTCCATCGAAAGTAATCACGCCATGCGCACGCCGCGCCGCCTCTTCTTCTTCGGCCAAGGCGCGCACCCCAAAAGATGCCATGGGCAAGCCTTCGGCGGCCAGCAAGTTCATGACGCTGGCGTGGGAATGTTTATGCCCCTGATAGGCATCGCGAAAATCGGCATGGGCATCTATATGAACCAAGCCGATGGGGCCAGCGCCCGCATCTGTTAAGCCATCGACAACGCCCATCACGGCGCCATAGCTTATGGAATGCTCGCCGCCCAAGGTTACCGGCACATGGCCTCGCGCGCTTATCTCTCGCGTGCGCGTGCGCAACTCATTCATGACCTGCTCAATGGGCTGGTCGCAATCGACCGCAGGATGGGTGAAAATACCTTCCGCACACGGCGTTTTTCCAGCCACCAAACGTTCTAATTGTTGGCTGGCTTCGAGTATCGCTTGCGGGCCTCGCGCCGCGCCTGTGCCGTAAGACACTGTGGCTTCGAGCCCGCACGGCACAACTTCAAAGCGCGCGGTGGCCATCGTGTTCTCCGTGGCGCTTAATTCTTCGCCTAGGAATTGGGGTATCTGGCTCATATATATCGGCTCACGAAAGACGGGTTTCAAAATCACCATAGTCGAATTGTTTCACTAGGCGTAGCGCATCGCTGTCGCTATTCCAAATGGCAATCGACGGCAAGGCAATACCGTTAAACGTGGAGGTTTTGACCATCGAATAATGTGCCTGATCGAGAAACGCCATTCGGTCTCCCGCCTGCGGCACGGCATCAAACGCATACGTGCCGATCACATCGCCGGCCAAACAGCTCGGCCCCCCCAAAACCACTGGCTGGCCGCCAGACGTTGGCTCGCCCAATAAAGCAGGCCGATACGGCGCTTCCAAAACATCGGGCATATGGCAGGTGGCCGAAATATCAACAATCGCAATCGGCCCCTGGTTTTGGGCCACGTCCAACACTTCGCCAACCAGAATGCCTGCATCAAAGGCCACGCTGGTGCCAAGCTCCAAATAGATTTGCACGTCCAAATCCTCGCGCAAACGGGTCAGCAAATGCACAAGTCCATCGCGGTCATAATCAGGCCGCGTGATGAGGTGGCCGCCGCCGAGGTTCAGCCATTTCAGTTGGTCTTTATGGGCGTGTAAAAACGGCTCTATCGCCTCTATCGTGCGTGCCAAAGGCGCAAAGCCCTGCTCGCATAGGGTGTGCATGTGCAGCCCCGTAACGCTGGCCGGCAGCTCTACGATTTGCGATATCGGCTGCCCCAATCGAGAGCCGGCCGCGCAAGGGTCGTATTTTTCGACTTCGCCTTCCGAATGCTCGGGGTTGATGCGCAACCCCACCGAGGCGCCGGCTTGTTGCGCTTGCGCCTCGAAACGCGCCACCTGCGCCGCACTGTTAAAAACAATATGATCTGAAAGGCTGGCAATTTCATCGAACTCAGAGGCTTTGAAAGCGGGCGCATAGCTGGTCAATTGACCGCCGTAATGGCTTTGCGCCAATTGCGCCTCCCATAGACCCGACGCGCAGGTGCCCGATAAATACGCACGCACCAAAGGCGCCAGGGACCACATGGAAAACGCCTTCAGCGCCAGCAAAATCTCTGCGCCGGAGGCTTTGGAAACTGCTTGTAGAATTTCTAGGTTGTGACGCAAAGCCACTTCGTCGACGACGAAACAAGGCGAAGGCACGCGCGATAAATCAAACTGCGCGAAACGTCCCGCGCCCGTCGATTGTGTTTGCATGACCCCGCTCAAAGCGACCTCAAAAGCTCAAGGGAGCGTCTAGCTCCACATGTTGCCACGGCAAGCCATGTTGGGTGAGCATAGCCATAAACGGGTCTGGGTCGAGCTGTTCGAGGTTGAACACGCCGGGCTGCATCCATGTGCCATCCAACATCAGGGCGGCGCCAATCATCGCGGGCACGCCCGTGGTATAGCTGACCGCTTGGCTGCCCACTTCCGCAAAACACGCCTCATGGTCGCAATTATTATACAGATAGACCGTGCGCTCGGCCCCCTCATGTTGGCCGCTAACGATATTGCCGATGCAGGTTTTCCCGCTGGTGGTTTTGCCCAAATCGCCGGGGTCTGGCAGTACGGCTTTTAAAAACTGCAAAGGCACAATTTCTTTGCCCTCAAAAAGCACTGGCTCAATGGCGGTCATACCGACGTTTTGCAGCACTTCCAAATGGGTCAAGTAAGCCTCGCCAAAGGTCATCCAAAAACGCGCGCGTTCTATTTCAGGATAATGTTTCGATAAGGATTCCAGCTCCTCGTGATACATCAAATACATATTGCGCTCGCCAACTTCGGGAAACGCATAGGCTTGCTTATGCGCTAAAGCTGGGCTTTCGACCCATGCCCCTTTGGCCCAATGGCGCGCAGGTGCGGTGATTTCGCGGATGTTTATTTCCGGATTAAAATTCGTCGCAAAGGCCTGGCCATGGTCGCCGCCATTGCAATCGAGAATATCCAGCGTCTTCATATCCGATACCAAATGCTTTTGAATATAGGCCGTGAACACATTGGTTACGCCGGGGTCGAAGCCCGAGCCAAGAAGCGCCATCAGGCCTTTTTCGGCAAACCGGTCTTGATAGGCCCATTGCCAGTGATATTCGAACTTGGCTTCGTCGCGCGGCTCATAATTGGCTGTGTCCAAATAATGCACACCGGTCGCCAAACAGGCATCCATAATCGCCAAATCCTGATACGGCAGGGCCAGATTGACCACAAGGTCGGGCTGGGTTTTTTCGATGAGCGCGGTGGTTTCCATCACATTATCGGCATCCACTTGCGCGATATGTATCTCGCGCCCCAGACGTTCCGCCACAGCTTTTTGAATGGCTTCGCAAGACGACAGACGCCGCGAGGCCAGAGTGATTTTTGTAAATCGCTCGCCCAACATGGCCATTTTATGAACCGCGACCGAGCCCACACCGCCCGCACCAATTACCAATACATGAGACATAAGTGTCGCCCCCTCACTCTAGCGTTCGAAATAAGTATAGCCGTTGATGCTATCTTTAAAGGCCGTAATCATTTCCAGCCGCTCGCGAGGGCTTAGCTTGCCCGCCCGAACCGCGCTTTCTACGGTTTTTTTGAAATTATTCACCATCAAACGCGGGTCATATTCCACGTAAGACAAGACTTCAGAAATCGTGTCGCCATCTTGCTCGTGCATCAGTTCAAACGAGCCATCATCGCGCAACTCGATGGTCACCACATTGGTGTCGCCAAACAGATTGTGCAGATCGCCCAATGTTTCTTGATAGGCACCAACAAAAAAGACGCCGAGATAATAATCTTCCGCGGCGCGCAAATCATGCACCGGCAGCGTGTTCGACACGCCATCGCCCAGCACGAATTTATCAATCTTGCCGTCACTATCGCAGGTGATATCCGACAAAATCGCGCGCCGACGCGGTTTTTCATTGAGCCGATGCAGCGGTGCAATCGGGTGAATTTGGTCAATGGCCCAAACATCTGGCAGGCTTTGGAACAACGAGAAATTGCCATGCAGAATATCCGCCGTCTGCTCCATGGCTTTCCCCATTTCCTCGTTTTCCATATCGCTATCGGCCAACATGGTTTTGATACGGCTCATCATATATAAATGAATGCGCTCGGCTTTGGCGGTTTCGCGCAAAGACACTTGCCCGCTTTTCAACAGCGCGCGCATTTCATTGCGATAATAAACCAAATCGTTCCAGGCCTCGTTCACCCGCTCGGGCGTCAAATAGTCTTCCACCGCCAGCATAGATTTTAAAAGCGTATGGTCGTCTTCGGCGCCTACCACCGGGTCTGTGCTGTCAAATTGGGTGGCTTCCAAAACATTAAACAACAACATCGAGCTTTGCGCGACACACGCACGCCCGCTTTCCGTGATGATCACCGGATGGGGCGCGTCGGCCTCATCCATGGCGTATTTCACGGTTTCGACGATGTTGAGGCAATATTCTTTAAGCGTATAATTGGTCGAGTTTTCGGTCGCGCGATGCTCGCCCGTATAATCGACGCCGAGCCCGCCGCCCAAATCGAGAAACTCTAACGGCGCGCCTTCTTTGCGCAGTTCCAAATAAAATCGACAGGCTTCCTGCGCCGCCATGCGGATTTCAATGATATTGGGCACTTGGCTACCCAAATGACAATGTTGCAATTTCAGACAATCGAGAAACCCATCGGCGCGCAGAGCATCCACAACATCCATCACTTGCGCGATGGTCATGCCAAAGGTCGACCGATCGCCAGACGAGGCGGCCCAATTGCCGCTGACTTCATGGGTTAATTTAATGCGTATGCCCAATTGCGGGCGCAGCTTCATGCGTTTGGCCACGGCCAAAACCAAGTCCAGCTCGCGCGGACTTTCCAAAACAAGGAATGTATTAAACCCAAGCTGCAAAGACATCAGCGCCAGTTGGATGAATTCTTCGTCTTTCACCCCATTGCAAATCAGCGCGCTTTCGCTGCCCTGATTATGCGCCATGGCAATCAGCAGCTCGGCCTTCGAGCCGACTTCAAAGCCAAAACTATGGCGCTCGCCATAAGCGACAATGCGGTCGATAACTTGCGCCTGCTGGTTCACTTTAATCGGGAAAACACCTTTATAGCTGCCGTGATACTCAAGCTCGGTTATCGCGCTATTGAAGGCATCGTTAATTTGGTCGATGCGCCAGCGGATAAAATCTGCCACGCGCAGCAAAACCGGCGCGGAGATGCCACGTTGCTCGAGATTATCAATCACCGACATTAAGTCCGTCGGCACCGCTTCCGGGCGGGACGGGTGCAAGAGGCCGATATGTCCATTGTCCAAAACGGTGATCAGCCCCTCGCCCCAACGCGACACGCCATAGAGCGCATCGGCGTCGCGCGATGCGTTGTTTTCAGGCAGGTTTGTAAGGTTTTCAGCTTCCGACATATCATCCTCGAAAATGGCTAAATCTGCGGCGTGATTAGACCCTTTCCAAGGCACTGTAAAGCAATATATTGTACGCCTAGACTAGAGCCTTCGAGGATTATGACCAACACCAAACGCTATCTCACCAACTGCTATGTTTACCTGCTGCAAACCTGCGACGAGGGGCTTGCCAAGTCCTATGTCGGCTGGACGGTGGACCTCGACAAAAGACTGGCCGCGCATAATGATGGCAGCGGCGCCAAAGCCACACGAGGGCGGCAATGGCGACTGGTGCATAGCGAGGTTTTCACCACACGCGGGGCGGCGATGTCGCGCGAATATCAGTTAAAAAAAGACCGCGTCGAAAGACAAAAAATATTAAACGGCCAATAGAGGCAAACCCGAAAGAGTAAAATTGATGAAAACCTATAGCGACATCATGGGCGCGTTTTTGGCCACTGGCCCAGAGTATGTGGCCGATCTACCCGACAATTGGAAACAAGGCCGCACCGCCTTTGGCGGTCTGACCACCGCCCTTTTGGCCGCCGCCATCCAGCAAGACACCCCCGAGCTGCCGCCTTTGCGCACCGCGCAGATTAACTTCATCGGCCCCGCCATCGACGCGCTCAGCGTCTCGCATAAATTACTGCGCCAAGGCAAAAACAATGTCACATTTTCGGCCGAATTAAACAGCCCAATCGGCGCTGGCACGCACGGCCATTTCACCTATGGCGTCACCCGCGAGTTGCCGCGCGAGATAGATTATCCGCTCAAAGCCATCGACAAAAAGCCTGAGGACGTAGAAACTTTTTTCCCCGCCCATAAAGACGCGCCCAGTTTTTTACAAAACCTAGACCGGCGTCTTATCTCCGGCCCGCGCTTCATGGAAGGCTCGGATCATCCAGATATTTTAATGTGGGCGCGCCTCACCGACCCGATGAGTTGGGACAAAGGGTTGCTGCCCCTTCTGGTGCTGGCCGATACGCCGCCCGCCGCCCTAACCTTCTTTGATGGGCCCGTACGCGCGCTCAGTTCGATGAATTGGAATATTAATTTCCTCACCGATAAAATCGAAACCGAAGACGGCTGGTGGCTCATGCGCTCGGCCACGCGCTATGTGCGCGACGGCTATAGCTCGCAACTGACCCAAGTTTGGAACAGCGAAGGCCGCCGCGTCATGGATGCCATGCAGCTGCAAGCGGTCTTCGTTTAGCGCCGAACGGCTTACAGGCCGAGGACGAATTTCGAGATAATGCCTTTTTGCACTTCTGTCGTTCCGCCAAAAATGGTCGAGGCGCGGTTGAACAACATCGTGTGCGTCATCATCGGCGCTTGCGAGCGGTAATTGGGTTCATTATCGCTGGCCGTGGGCGCAAACTCGCTATCGTAAAAAATGCTCGATTCATTGCCCAACATATCATAGGCCAAATCGCCCATATCTTGCTGCAACTCCGTGCCCAAGGCTTTCATCGGCAGCGGCAAAATAAGCCCCTCGCCAGAGCCTTCTTCGGCAAATAAAGCCCTGTTTTCCAAGGTTTCTAACGCTGCGGCGCGCACGCTTAATTCGGCGTGGCGGCGTTCAAACGCATCTGCTTGATAGCTTTCCGCTGCGGTTTCATTAAGATAGTCATGGACGTTTTTAAGGTTCTCTAGCCCATTGCGGATCATGCCCGTGCCGGCAATGCCTGCGCGTTCATTGCCCAACAAAAACTTGGCATAGGTCCAGCCTTCATTTTCTTCGCCAACCAAATTGCTAGCCGGCACGCGAACATCGGTGAAATAAACTTCGTTCAGGTGATGGGCGCCATCAATGGTATAAATCGGCTTCACTTCAATGCCCGGCGAGTTCATGTCGATGAGCAAGAACGAGATACCCTGCTGCGGCTTGCCTTCATTGCTGGTGCGCACGAGGCAGAAAATCCACTCGGCCCAATGCGCCAAAGTCGTCCAGATTTTTTGACCATTCACAACATAGTCATCGCCATCGCGCTCGGCTGTGGTGCGCAGACTGGCCAAATCGGAGCCCGAACCTGGCTCGGAATAGCCTTGGCACCAATTGATAGATCCATCCAAAATCGACGGCAAGTGTTGCGCTTTCAGCTCTGGCGAGCCAAAGGCACAAATGACGGGGCCAACCATGGTAATGCCAAAAGGCGATTGATGCGGGCTTTGCGCGCGCGCAGCTTCGGCTTGGAAAATGGCTTTTTGCGGATCGCTCCACGTCGTGCCGCCATCTTCTAGCGGCCAACCGACGGCGCCCCATCCTTTTTCATGAAGCTGGCTTTGCCACCAGCTGGTTTCTTCTTTGGTTTGGGTAATCAGCGTTTTACCCTTCATGTCGTGGCCTTCCGGCAACACGGTTTCAAACCAATCGCGGACTTCTTTTTGAAAGACAAGTTCTTCAGGTTTTAGCTCGAGATCCATTGTATCGCTCCAGTACTATACAGCCGATGGGCATTTATGTGCCGCCATTGGCTCAAGGCCAAGGCGGGCGAATAATTCATTGTCTTTAGATAAATTCGGGTTGCTGGTCGTCAACAGCTCTTCCCCGACAAAAATTGAATTGGCGCCAGCAAGGAAACATAGGGCCTGCGTCTCATCCGACATCCATTCGCGGCCCGCCGACAGGCGCACCACAGATTTTGGCATCATGATGCGCGCCACCGCAATGCACCGAACAAAGTCAATGCCATCCACCGGGGCCGCTTCGCCCAAAGGCGTGCCATCAATGGGGATGAGCATATTAATCGGCACAGATTGCGGTTGCGGGTTTAAGTTCGCCAGCGTCATCAACATAGACGCGCGGTCGCCGACTTCTTCGCCGAGGCCCAAAATACCGCCAGCACAAACATTAATGCCCGCATCTTGAACGTGCGAGATGGTCTCCAAGCGGTCTTCAAATGTACGCGTGGTGATAATCTCGCCGTAAAACTCTTGCGAGGTATCGACGTTGTGATTGTAATAATCGAGGCCAGCTTCTTTCAATTGGGCAGCTTGTTCGGGCGATAACATGCCCAAAGTCATGCACGTTTCCATGCCCATAGAGCGCACCCCTTGAATCATCTCGATGATGGCGCCCATGTCGCGGTCTTTGGGGCTGCGCCAGGCTGCGCCCATGCAATAGCGCGAGGCGCCAGCATTTTTGGCGCGCTCTGCGCCTTCCAGCACCTCTTGCACTTGCATCATTTTGGTGGCTTTCAGGCCTGTATCAAATTTGGCGCTTTGGCTACAATAGTTGCAGTCTTCCGGGCAGCCACCGGTTTTGATCGACAGCAAAGTGCTTTTTTGCACTTCATTGGCATCGAACCATTGGCGATGCACCGTTTGCGCCTGAAACAAGAGATCATTAAACGGCAGCGCAAACAGCGCCTCTACTTCGTCGCGCACCCAACTATGGCGGGGTTGCACGGGCGCAGGGGTTTGGGTGGCGGCAAGCTGGGTCATAACATTCCTGAAAAACAAGCAAAAATAAGTTTTGCGATGCGATGACTTAGCAAATTACGCCTTGCGTGTGAAGCGCGTTCCGGGTGCGGGTGGCGTTTCTGGCGCCCCGGCAAAACACTGGGCTTTCGACATCCAATCGGTTGCCACGCGCCCTGTGACACGCAAATCCGTATCGGCAATATTGCGAACCTGGGTAACAACTTGGCAGAAGTCTGCAGCATTGCCCTCGACCCGCGCCTCATCAGACACTTCCCCAAATTCCCAAACTTCACCCGAAGGCGCGCGGAGGCGCACATAGGGCATAGGGCCGGGCGGCGTTTCGCCGCGGGTGGCATAGGTCCAGCCAAAGGTATTTGTGCCCAAAACAGCGATGGCACGAATATGGTCTTTATTGGCACGCGTCACGCCCAAATGGTCATAGACCTCTTGGCCATGCGCCCAGGTTTCCATCAGCCGCGCCGAAATAGACGACCGCGCGCTCATGTCGGGGCCAGCCCATTTCAGGCGTTTTTTCGGGTCGATATCGACCATGCGCTCGGCCATGGCGGTATAAAAATTATGCCAGGTTTCCAGCAAAGCGCGTCCGCTTAAACCGTCCACCCAGTGCGCCTCATAGGTGCGCATATTGCTTTGGCCGATAGATTTCATCGCCGTGTTTAGCCAGCTAACAAAATTATCCTCATCGGCGTGGCTTTCATTGGCCGCCCAATTCCACATGTGCAAATGCTCCAGCACATTATTCAATGTCCAGCCTTTAAACTGCGTCGGCTCGGCAAAGGCGGCATCGTCCAAATCTTTCATCAAGGCATACAGACCATCGGACTCGGCTTTAAAATCTAGAGCTTCTTTCAACATATCGCGTTCCTATTCTGCTTCCATTTCAATGGCAATCATCAAATCATCGGCCGCCACTTGCGCGTCAGTAGAGACCAATACCTCTTCCACCACGCCATCGACCGTGGCCAAAATTTCATGCTGCATTTTCATCGCTTCGACAATCACCAGTCGGTCGCCGCTGGTCACCGTATCGCCAGCGCCCACAAAAACCTCAACCACGCGGCCATGCATCGGCGCCACCACGCGGCTGCCATCGCCCACGTCTTCGCTGGCGGCATTGCGCATCAGCATATTGCTGCACGTATAGGTGGCGCCATCCAGGGTTGCGAATAGGTTTGTCCCTTGCAAGAAAGCTTGGCTGATATACTGGCGACCCTGGGTTTCCAAAACCATGCGCGTGCCCTCATGCTCGCGCACAAAAACCTCAACGCAAGTCTCGCCAATATGCACCTGATAAGCCTCTGGGCTTTTGCTACGCACCGAGAGCGAGACGCCTTCGGTTTCCAGGTTTTTAAACGCTAATTTATACGGGCTGCGCAAACTAGAATCGGAAGTGAAATGCATCAGCCCTTGCGGCACTTGCATGCCAGCGGCCACGGCTTTGGCTAGCGCTGCCTCGCGGTCGATAACAAAATGGCGAACTGCCAAAAGAGCCAGCGCGGTTTCATCGGCCAGCTTATCGGCCAAATCGGCTTCGCTAAACTGCTCGGCAATAAAGCCGGTGGAGAAGTCCCCTTCGGCAAATTTCTCGTTTTCCAAACAGGCAATCAAGAAATCCCGATTGGTGCGCGGGCCAAATAAAGCCGTATCGGTCAGCGCCTCAATCATCAGCTTGCGCGCGGTTTCGCGATTGGGGCCTGTGGTGATGAGCTTGGCAATCATCGGATCATAGAACGGCGAGATTTCTTGCCCACCGACAATGCCCGTATCATACCGCACGCCCTCGCGGGCCACTTGCTCGAAACAAGCCACGGTGCCTGTGCTGGGCAAAAATCCCTTGGCGGGATCTTCGGCATAAAGGCGCACTTCGATGGCGTGGCCGTTCAATTGCACATCCTCTTGGGTCATCCCCAAAGGCTCGCCCTCGGCGACTTTAATTTGCAACTCGACCAAGTCTAGGCCCGTCACTTGTTCGGTTACGGGATGCTCGACTTGCAGTCTTGTGTTCATCTCGAGGAAATAAAAACCACCCTCCGCATCGAGCAAAAACTCCACCGTGCCGGCGCCGCGATAGTTGATCGTCGCCGCCGCCTCCACGGCCGCTGCGCCCATTGCGGCGCGCAACTTTGGCGTCATCACAGGGCATGGGCTTTCTTCAATGACCTTTTGGTGGCGGCGCTGAACCGAGCAATCGCGCTCGCCCATATGCACCACATTTCCATGCGTATCGGCAAACACCTGAATTTCGACGTGGCGCGGTTGCACAATGGCTTTTTCCAAAATCAACTCACCCGAGCCAAAAGCATTCTCTGCCTCTGAGCGCGCGGTCGAAATAGCCGCCGCCAATCCGTCTTGGCTTTCCACCAGACGCATGCCGCGCCCTCCGCCACCTGCGGCGGCTTTCACCATAATGGGAAAGCCAATTTTGCCGCCTTCGGCCAGCAAAACTTCATCGCTCTGGTCTTTGCCTTCATAGCCCGGCACGCAAGGTACTTTGGCCTCAATCATGCGCCGTTTGGCTTCGGCTTTATTGCCCATCAGATCAATCGATTGGCCGCTTGGGCCGATGAAAGTCAGTCCGGCTTTTTCCACCGCATCGGCAAAGGCCGCGTTCTCGGATAAAAATCCATAGCCCGGATGAATGGCATCGGCGCCGCTTTGTTTGGCAGCGTCGAGAATTTTTTCGGCCACCAAATAAGATTGGCCTACCGGGCCCGGCCCAATGCGAACCGCCTCGCTGGCTTGGCGCACATGGGGCGCGCCTGCATCTGCGTCTGAATAAACCGCCACGGTACGAATGCCCATGGCGTGGGCGGTGCGAATAACGCGACACGCAATCTCGCCACGGTTGGCAATTAGTATTTTACGAATGGCAGCCATATCTACTCCTGCACCCAATTTGGTTTTCGTTTTTCTAAAAATGACGCGACGCCTTCGCGGCCTTCGTCGCTTTTCACGCTGGCCGCGAAAGCTTCGCCCGCATAGCGGATCATCGCCGTGTCATCTAAATGTTTATTGGCCTCGAGCAATTTTTTGGTCGCCGCATTGGCACCCGGCGCACATCGGCGCACGCCCGCGATAATAGCTTGCAGCTCGGCTTCGCCAGCCGCCAAATCATCCACCAGAATATCCACCAGCCCATAGCCCACGCCCTGTTCAGCCGTGAAACGATGGCCCGTCAGCATGATGCGCCGGGCTTGAATGTCGCCCGTACGCGCCACGATATAGCGGCCAATTTGGGCCGGCACAATGCCAATGGCGGTCTCGGTGAGTGCCATTTTCGTATCTTTCGTGGCAATCACAATATCGCCCGCCGAGGCCATGCCCAAACCGCCTGCCATGGCCGCGCCTTGCAGCAAAAATACAATCACTTGCGGCATTGAGCGCACGGTCAAGAAAAACCGTCCCATTTTCGAGCTATCTTCAATCACTTGCTCGTCGGTGCGCACATCTTGGAAATTGTTTTTAAATCCTTTGAGGTCGCCGCCCGCGCAAAACACATCGCCTTTGCCGCGCACGGTAATGCCGCGAATATCGTCTCGCGTGGCCAAATAATCCAGCATGGCTTGCAGCTCGGACACCAACTCATCTGACATCGCATTGCGCGCGTCGGGTCGGTTGAGCCATAGCGTGGCCCAGTCTTTATCTTGTTCGAGAAGAACAACGGTGGTTTCAGGTGCAGACATTTTATTCCCCTTCCCTTTACATGCGGCCAATGCCAAAGGCGTTCGGGTTCAGCGTACGGTGCTTGCGTTCCCAAATCGTCTCTAGCGTGAAGCCCAAAATTTTGCGTGTGTCGCGCGGGTCTACCACCCCATGGTCGAGCAAGCGACCGGAAGTGAAAAACGCATCTTCTTGCGACGAAAATACTTGTTCAATCGCCGCGCGTTGTTTGGCCAAGGCTTCCATATCCGGCTCAACGCCGCGCCGTTTGGCACTGTTCAAAGCCACCGTTTCCATGGTGCCCGCAGCACTTTCGCCGCTCATCACGCCAGTCATGGCGCCCGGCCAAGCAAACAAGAAGTCAGGGTCATAGCCATAACCTGCCATGCCATAATTGCCCGCGCCATAGGATGCGCCGACATAAAATGTCAGCTTCGGTACACGAATATTGGCCGCTGCTTGAATCATTTTCGAGCCGTGTTTGATCATCCCCGCCTGCTCGTATTCTGTGCCGACCATATAGCCGGTGATATTATTCAAGAAAATAAGCGGAATATTGGCTTGGTCGATAATCTGATAAAAATGTGCGCCTTTGGCCGCTTCATCTGGGCCCATCGGTCCATTGTTGGCAACAATACCAACGGGATGGCCAAATATTTTGGCCTGCACACAAACCAAGTTCGGGCCATAGCGGCTTTTGAAATCGGTGAAGTCAGAACCATCGACGATACGCGCAATCAGCTCGCGGCTATCATAGGGAATTTTATAATCCGTCGGCACCAGACCCAAAATCTCTTCGCCATCATAAAGAGGCGCTTCGAAGTTGCGCGAGGGTACAGGGTCGCAATGCTCGTTCCAGCCGAGGTTTTCAACCACATCGCGCATTTGCCGAATGCCATCGGCATCATCTTCGGCCAGATATTCGATGAGGCCTGTGGTGCTGGCGTGCATTTCTGTGCCACCGAGCTGGCGTTCATCGGCAATTTCGCCAGTGGCGGCTTGCACCAAAGCAGCGCCCCCTAGGGCGGCCATGCCATTGTGTTTCACGCCGACATTATAATCTGACATGCCAGGCATATAGGCCCCGCCAGCGGTCGAGGGCCCGTGCAAAATGGTCAGCGTCGGCACGCCTGCCGCGCTTAAGCGACCCAACATGCAAAACACGCCGCCGCCATGCGCCCAGAGCTCGACTTTATATTGCATTAAATTGGCGCCCGCACTTTCCACCAAATGGATGAACGGCAATTTGTTTTGTAGCGCAATTTTCATCGCCTCTAGGCTTTTGCGAAAGCCCATCTCGGTGGCGGCGCCTGCGTTAATGCCGCTATCATCGACCACAATCATGCAGCGCGTGCCGCTGACATAGCCAATGCCGGCCAAAGTAGAGCCGCCCGGAATAGAGGTCTCGCGGTCGGGGTCATCGACGCAATAGCTGGCCATATTATACAGCGGCAAAAATGGCATGCCGGGGTCGAGCAATTGCGCCAGGCGATCGCGCGGGGTCAGCTGGCCGCGTTCTTCAAACCGTGGGCGACGTTTTTCCGACGCCGCTTCCGCGCGCGCTTCCAACATACGCAAATGCTCGATTTTACCGAGCTGGTCTTCGCGGTTTTTGGCATAAGCGTCTGATTTGACGTCTAATTTGGTTTCAAACACCGGCATTACAAAGTCTCCGCAAGTTGTTGAGGAATGGAAATAGGATGGTCGAGCAAAATCTGTGCATAGGCTTTGCCCTGCGGGTCATTGCGCAAAGACGATGTGCCGCCGCCGCCCAATGCCGCTTCAATAAGAATATTCATCGCATGGCTGCCCGGTAAATAAAACCGCTCCAGCGCACTTCCCTCGTCCATAAAATGGCCAAAACGCGTGCGCAGAGCCGCTTCATCCAAGGCAGCCCAGATATAAGGCAGATAGGCGGCATCGCGCGCAATCACGCCGATATTGGCCTTATTGCCTTTGTCGCCAGAGCGACCCCAAGCCAGTTTCACCAAAGGCACTTGCACGCTGCCCGCCTCACTTGGCGCCGCAGGCGTTTGCGCGGCCAAACTAGGCGCCGGGGCTTGCACCACAGTTTCTGTGAACGGGCGGCTTTGTCCTTCAATGTCGACGCCGATTTCCACTCTGTCTTTTTCCAGCAAAAACGAGAACAGCCGAACTACAGGCGATGGTTTGGCGCGCGAGCCGGCAAATATCGAAAGCCCGGCGGGCGTGGCCAATCCCATGCCGCTAATCTCTTTGAGCAAAGCGCCCGCCCCGGCTTGCATATCGTGTTTGGCGGCAATTTTCAGCACCACTTCGCGCGCTTGGGGGGCGTTTCCAGCCTGCCCAAATTGGCTGTCATCGCCGATAACCTCGACGCTGGTCTCGCTAAAGTCTGGCAGATTATGGGCGCGCAAAACAGCTCGCGCACGGGTAAAGGCGGCTTGCGCAAAATGCTTGGCTTTGGCCGCTGCCTCGAGCCCGACAAAACTCATCATCGTGCCGGCGCGAAACCCATCTACATAGGTGGCGCAAACTTTATATTGGCTCGGTGGCTTATGGCCTTTGGCATTGGCCACGCGCACCTGGTTTTCGCCGACTGCCTCGATGGTGGCTTGGGAAAAATCGCACGTCACATCGGGCAATAAATAAGCCCGTGGGTCGCCAATTTCATAGAGCATTTGTTCCGACACCGTGCCGACGTTCACCACGCCCGCCGTGCCCTCTGGCTTGGCGCAAGTGAACGCGCCCTCGCCATCAATATCAATAAACGGATAGCCAATATTGGCGATGTCACCCGCCAGCTTCCAATCGGTAAAATTACCACCCGAGGCCTGCGGCCCGCATTCAATAATATGGCCAGCCAAAGAACCGCCTGCCAATTTATCTAAATCGTGGGGTTGCCAATCAAAAGCATGAATACAGGCCCCCAAAGTTACCGCGCTATCGACGCTGCGTCCGGTGATGACAATATCGGCCCCGCCCGCCAAGGCTTGGGCCACGGGAAAGCCACCGAGGTAGGCGTTCACACTGGCCAGCGAGGCTGTGTCGGGGCAATCGGCGCCCGAAAACATATCTTTAAACTCGCCAAAACTGTCGCGCTCTGACAGCAAATCATCGCCGCTGATGACCGCGACTTTTAACGCTAACCCTGCCTCGGCAATCAGCGCGCGCGCTGCCGCGCCACAGGCATGCGGATTAACGCCGCCAGCATTGGTGAGAATTTTAACTTTTGTTTCCGCGATTTGGCGCAAATTAGGTTTTAAAACACCGGTAATAAAATCGGTCGCATAGCCCGCCTCGGGGTTGGCGGCTCGCGCCCGGGCCAAGATGGACATGGTAATTTCGGCCAGAAAATCATAGACCAAATAGTCCATGCCCTCGACCGCCAAAAGCTGCGGCGTGGCCATCATGCTTTCGCCCCAATAGCCGCTCGCGCCGCCAATTCTTATTGTCTTGCTCATAAGCCCCCCAGCATATGTACCGCTGTTTCCAGCCGAGATGTTAGCGTGTGCGCTTGCTTTGTAAAGCAGAACACGCCACGATATTGCAATAATTTGAGGAGACATTGAGCGATGATAAACCCATTTCTGAACGAGGAGCGCAGAGCCTTTCACGAGAGCGTTGCCAAGTTTTTGGAAGCCGAGATTTGGCCCCATGTCGATGATTGGGATGAGGCCGGTGCCTACCCGCATGAGATTAACGAAAAAATCTGCCAACTCGGCATTTTCGGTTTCAACATCCCCGAACAATATGGCGGCTTGGGCTTTGACGATGCCCACATGCGCAAAGCTTCGGCTGTGGAAATGGGTCGCTCGTCGGCGGGTGGCGTCATGGCCAGTGTGGGGTCGCGCTCCATCATGTTGAAGCCGCTCACCGAGCTGGCCAATGATGAGATTAAAAACCGCGTGCTGCCCGAGCTGCTATCGGGTCGCAAAGGCGGTGCCCTGGGCATCACCGAACCCGGCGGCGGCTCCGATGTCGCGCGGATGCAAACCACCGCGCGGCGCGATGGCGACGAATGGGTTTTGAACGGTCAGAAAACTTTCATCACGGGCGGCATGCAGGCCAGCTACTTTGTGGTTGGCGCGCGCACCGGCGGCGATGGCATGGGTGGCATTTCGCTGTTCTTCGTCGATGCCGATACGCCAGGCTTCAGCCGCACACCCATCGAGCGCAAAATGGGCTGGTGGGCCTCCGATACGGCGACGCTTTATTTCGACGAGTGCCGTGTTCCCGCCGCCAATATCATTGGCGAAGAGAACAAAGGCTTCTTCGCCATTATGGATAATTTCAACTTCGAGCGTTTCATGATGGCCGCCCAAATGTGCGGCATGTCGATGCGCTTATTCGATGAATGCGTGGCTTACGCGCAATCGCGCGAGACTTTCGGGGAGAGGCTGATTTCGCATCAAGTCATTCGTCACAAGCTAGCCGATATGTCGGCGCGCATCGACGCGATGGACGCTTACTTAAATCAAGTGGCCGAGATTATGAACACGGCGGATCGCCCCGTTGCGGAGATTTCCAAATTGAAATTCCATTGCTCGACCAACCTCGAATGGATTGCCAGCGCGGCCATGCAAATTTTTGGCGGCGCCGGCTATCTGCGCGGCAATGCGGTAGAGCGAATTTACCGCGAAGTAAAAGTGCAAGCCATCGGCGGCGGCTCGGAAGAAATTATGCGCGACCTTGCGATGAAACAAATGGGGCTGTAACAAACTTGACCCGCCCCCATAGACATCTGTAGCGTGATGGAAACTATATAGCGGGAGCGCCAAATGCAGACCAAAGCGACAGCCGAGAAACCCCTAGCTGGTTTAAAAGTGATCGAAATGTCGACCATGATTACCTGCGCCTATTCCGCCATGATGCTGCGCTCGCAAGGCGCGGAAGTGATTAAAGTCGAACCGGTCAAGGCCGGTGACCCGATGCGCTATGTCGGCAGCCAAAAAAACAACCAGTCGGCCTTGTTCCATAATTGCAATCGCGGCAAGCGCTCGCTGGCCATTGACCTGAAGCATGAAAACGGCGTCGAGGCGGTGAAGCGTCTCGCGGCAGAAGCCGATATTTTCGTCAATAATTATCGCCCGGGCGTGATGGACAGTTTGGGCATTGGCTCCGATGTGGTGCGCAAAATTAACCCACGCCTTATCAATATATCGGTGACCGGCTTTGGCACGGTCGGTCCGATGGCGAAACGTCCGGCCTATGACCATGTCATTCAGGGAATTTCGGGCCTTACCGGTCTGCAAGGCGGCGACTTTGCCGACCCCCAGGCGCCGCAATATGATTTCGTCAAAATGCTGATATGCGACAAGGTGACAGCCTATACGGTGGCGCAAGCGGCGACCGCCGCTTTGGTCGCGCGCGCCAGCACCGGCGAAGGCCAGCACATTGATATTTCCATGCTGCACGCCTGCCTCGCTTTCCTTTGGCCAGACGCCATGATGAGCCACACGCTGCACGATGACGACGTGTTGGAGATGGCGCCTTTGTCGGAGAGCTATCAAATTCTCAACATGAAAGACGGCTCAATCGCCTGCACCGCCCTGACCGATGGCCATTGGTTCGCGATTTTGGAACTGCTCAAGCGCGAGGACTTAAAAACCGACCCGCGCTTCGCCACCATGCCGGGGCGCATGGCCAATTTGCCCGAGATTATGAGCTTCGTGAAATCCGAGGTTACCAACTTAACCTTAGCCGAGGTTCAGACCGCCTTTGAGGCAGCCGATATTCCAAGCGCACAGTGCGAAACTCGCGCCTCTGTGTCGAGCAATGAACAAGTGCAGGCGATCGGCGCATTGGAAACCTATGTGACCGAAAATATGGGCAAGCTGACCGCGCCGACCCCGCCGGTTTTATTTGCCGGCAAAGCCACCTCTTTGGCGGAACCCAGCCCACGCCACGGCGAACATAGCCGCGCCATTATGGCCGAGCTTGGCTTCGACAAGGCGGTGTTAGACGACATGACCCAAAACGGTGCCTTGCGATGCAGCTAGACCGTGGCCAATTAGAAACCGCCCTGCCGCACGCCGATTTGCGGGTGCTTTTAATGGTTCTGTTTCAGTACACCGGCGATGAAAAATGGCTGCAACCGCCCTATCAACCGCGCCGCAATGTGCGCTTGATTGCCGATGAAGACGCAGGGCTTGCGCCCGAAATACAAGATGAAATTCGCACCGCCGCTTTGCAGGTTTTATCCGACAGCGACGCAGCTCGCTTGCCCGACCCCGACGAAGCCACGCTCAATCGGATGATGACGCATAGCCTATCCGAGCAAGTTCCCCCCGAATATGCACCAATGATGCGCGAACAAATGGGCTTCCAAGCCCTTGGCAGCTGCATCGCCAAACCCCAAAGCAAACCACAAAAACCCATTGTGATTATTGGCGCGGGCTGCGCGGGCATTGCGCTTGGTAAGCTGCTGAATGACCTAGGGTTGGCGTATATTATTTTAGAAAAAAACCACGGCGTCGGCGGCACTTGGTGGGAGAATACCTATCCCGGCGCGGGCGTCGATACGCCCAATCACGCCTATAGTTATAGCTTCGGTAAGAGCCATCGCTGGAGCCGATATTTCTCGCCGCAAAGCGAAATTCAAGATTACCTTTCCGATAAAGCCGATGAGTTTAACGTGCGCGAAAACATCCGCTTTGGGATGCATGTCGACCGCGTCGATTGGCAGGCGGATAGCAAGAGCTGGGAAATTTCAGTGCATGGGCCAGACGGCGAAAGCACGCTCGACGCGCCGATTTTGGTCAGCGCCGTGGGGCAAATCAGCCTCGCCAAAACGCCAGATATCGAAGGCCTAAAAGATTTCCAAGGCCCCTTGTTTCACAGCTCGCAATGGCCCGAAGGCCTCGACCTCAAAGGCAAGAAAGTCGCCATCGTCGGTACGGGCGCCTCGTCCATGCAAATAGCGCCCAGCATTGCCGATGAAGTGGCCGAGCTAACCATTTTCCAGCGCAGCCCGCAGTGGGCGCGACCCATTCCGCGCTATCACGAGACGCTGAGCGCGGGCGCGCAATATTTGCTCGAGCATGTGCCATTTTATGCGGCGTGGTTTCGCTTCACGATGTTTTGGCGCTATGGCGATGGGCTGCTGCCGTACCTGAAAATGGATCCCAAATGGGAGCACCCTGAGCGCTCCTTGAACCGCATCAACGAACGCCATCGCCTTGAGATGGCCGACTATATTGACGAAAAACTAAAGACCCGCCCCGACCTCATTGCCAAAGCCACGCCGAGTTATCCGCCCTATGGCAAGCGCATTCTGCTGGATAACGGCTGGTATGACACGCTACTGAAACCCAATGTGACGTTGCATAGTGAAGGCGTTGCGCGTTTCACCGAGCACCAAGTGACCGGCGACAAGGGCAGTGTTTGCTCGCCCGATATTGTGGTGATGGCGACGGGATTTGAGGTCACGAAAATGGCCTCGCGGTTAAACATCACTGGCCCCAAAGGCAGTTTGTCGGAGGTTTGGAATGGCGACGACCCGCAGGCTTATTTGGGCATATCGGTGCCAGAGTTTCCCAATTTATTTATGATGGCGGGCCCGACCACAGGGTTAGGCCATGGCGGCAGCGGTATTTTCATCGCCGAATGCCACGCCCATTATATTGCCAATACGATTGTCACGATGTTGAACGAAGGCATCGACCAAATGGCGGCAACGCAGCAAGCCCAAGACGCTTATATGAGCGCCTATAATAAAGGCCACGCCGACATGATTTGGATGCACCCGGGCGTGACGACCTATTATCGCAACTCGAAAGGCCGCGTCTATTCGGTGATGCCATGGCGATTGGTCGACTATTGGAATATGACCCGCGAGGTGAAGCTCTCGGATTATGAGGTTGGGTAACTCACCAAGTTGGAATAAACGGCCGCTTGCCTTGGCTGTGGCTACTGCCCTTTTTGCCCACCGGCATGGTTTTCAACGCGCGTAGCAAATAGGCACGCGTGTCCTTCGGGTCGATGACCGCATCAATCTCGTGGTACATGGCGGCGTTGAGCGCCTTGCCATTTTCAATCATCGCGCCCAATAATTTGTTGAATAGCGCATCGCCATCGGGCGTTCCCTCGCCGCCTGCCGCCGCAATTTCTTTCGAATAGCCAAGCCGCACCGCGCCTTCTAACCCCATGGGGCCGAACTCGCCCGTGGGCCAGGCCACGCTCATTTGCGGCACGTGCAAACTACCCATGCCCATGGCTTGGGCGCCCAAACCATAGCCTTTGCGCATCACCACCAAAAACACCGGAACCGAGACGCTGGCACCCGCCACCAATAAAGAAGACGCCCGACGCACGGTCGCGAGCTTTTCATGCTCGGGGCCCACCATAAAGCCTGGCGTGTCGCAAAACGAGACAATGGGTAAATCAAAGCCATCGCAAAGCTGCACGAAGCGCGCCGCTTTTTCGGCTGCCTCGGCATCAATGGCGCCCCCCAAATGCGCCGGATTATTGGCAATCAAACCAAAAGGGCGCCCTTCAATGCGCATAAAGCCCGTAATCATGCCTTTGCCGTAAGCGCGGCGCAGCTCTAGGAAACTGCCCGTATCAGCCAACAGCTCCAGGGCGGCGCGCATGTCATAGGCGCGCTTTCTGTCTTCGGGAATGAGGGTGCGCAGTTTGCGTTGGTCATCGCAAGTATGCTCGCGCAGGCTGCCTTGAAAATAGCCCAGCAATTGCTTGGCCATGGCCGTGGCTTCTATTTCGTTTTCGGCCAGCAAATCGACCACGCCGTTTTCGGCCTGCACCTCCATCGGGCCAATATCCTTGGGCGCCACTTGGCCTAAGCCGCCGCCTTCAATCATCGCCGGGCCACCCATGCCGATATAGCTCGACTTGGTGGCAATCGTCACATCGGCGCAGCCAAACAACACGGCATTGCCAGCGAAGCAATAGCCGTTGTTGACGGCAATGCGCGGGGCCACGCCGCTGGCTTTGGCCCAGGTGGCAAAGGTCATCACATCCAAGCCGCCGCCAGAAATTTTGCTGGCATCGGTATCGCCCGGGCGCCCGCCGCCGCCTTCGGTGTAAAACACCATCGGCACTTGCCAGTCTTGCGCGATTTCCAAAACCCGATCGGTTTTCTTGTGGTTGAACAGCCCTTGCGTGCCCGCCAAGACCGTATAGTCATAGGCCAGCACGGCGGCGCGCGAGGTGTCCTCGTCGAAGTGATCGCCATTGATGGCGCCAAAGCCGGCCACCAAACCATCGGCGGGCGTATTGTCGATGAGGTCGTCCAACTCTCGGCGTTGGCGTTGGGCGGCAATGGTCATTTGGCCGTATTCCATAAAGCTGCCGGCATCGCATAAATCATCGACGTTCTCGCGAGCTGTACGATAGCCCTGATTATGGCGGCGCTCTATTTTCTCTACCCGATTGGCATCTAGCGTGCGCCCAAGGCGGGCTTCCAGCTCGGCCAAATCGGCTCGAATGACATCTTGGGTTTGGGCCGCTTGTTTGGGCGCCTCGCCAGCTTTTGGCTCGGCCCCTGCTTCTTGCGCTTGCACGCTAATCATGAGGTCGCGCTCTTCCACGACATCGCCGAGTGCCACTTTCACGGCGCTGACGGTTCCCGTAACAGGGCTTTGCAACCCGTGCTGCATTTTCATAGCTTCCAGCACGGCGACTTCTTGTCCGGCGCTAACTTGATCGCCCACGGCCACGCCCAAAGCATAGACCACGGCCTGCATCGGCGCTTTGATTTGACTAATTTTCTTGGCACCCATGGTGGACCTCGATTGATATTTGGTTTCGGGAAATGTTTATTTAAGTCATCCGTACCGACTGTCTTGTCATTATCCTGCACCAGCCAGCCCCACTTGTGAAGGGTCTGCCTCGCGAGGCGGGCGTTGAAGAAAATATAAAAAATGCAGTTAATTTAATGCGTTTGCCTCGCGCGCTTTCGGCTGGTTAGGTGAGAGTACCCAATAATAAAAACAAGGGAGATGAAGATCATGGGAGACCTAATTTTTAGGAAATCAGTCCTGCTCGGCGCTTTCGCGTTAGGTATGTCGCTTTCCTCTGTCCACGCGCAAGGCGTCGACGAGGTTATCGTGACGGGCTCATA